>JAYUYE010000062.1:0-5627 GCA_043752985.1 Myxococcales bacterium | reverse complement strand
CGCCGTCCTGGTAGACGAGCTGACCCGAGCGAGCGCTGTAGTCGACCGCGAGGCGGGCGTTCGCGCACGGGAACGACTGCTCGGAGTGGATGTTCGAGGCGACGCGCTGCAGGTTGCAGCTCGTGGCCGTGGTCCACGCGACCATCGCGTCGTTTCCATATGCGGTGGTGGTCATGCCGGTCGGGACGCTGCGCGCGAGGACCTGGCTGCCCGTCGACGCCCACTGGCTGTCGAACGTGCTCAGCACCATGCCGGTCGCGCCGCCCGTTGCGGTGATCCGCTCGCCACGCGCGTGCATCACGGTCGCATCGCCGATGTAGCTACCGGCGACGCTCGCGAGCGTGCGGAAGGCGCCGAGGTCATCGCGGACCACGTTGACGGCGACGTTATTGCCATCGACGAGGCCGACGATCAGCCGGCCATCCGTCACCGTGGCGGAGACGCCGGTGAACGTGCCGCTGATGATCTTGGTGCCGGCCGGGTCACCCATGATCAGGCCGCGACCATCCACGAGGAAGCCGCGCAGATCGCCACCGGTCTTCGGCACGGCGAACACGGCCGCTCCGTGCGTCATCGGGACGACGGCGACATCGGAGTCCTTGGCCTCGACGTACACCTCGGGCCACGCGCGAGACGCGCAGACCTCGGGGATCAGGCGCGGAATGATTCCGTTGTCCTCGACGGCGCCCGAGAGGTCCCCGGCCTCGTCCATGTTGTCTGGATCGCCAGCGAGGTTGTCGCCGCATCCGGTTATCAGGGCTAGCGAGATGGCGAAGAAAGTCCGCATTCCCCCACTATCGATCGGATTGGGTTTCGGATGGAAGTGTTGGAGTAGACAAACGTTCTTTTTCTTTTCTCGCACAGCTGACTACATTCTTTCAGCTGCTCTCAGCGAGGGCGAGAAAACGGCGAAGTCCGCGCAGACTGCCACTGTCTTCACGAGTCGGTCTGTAAGACCTTCAGTAACGCCAGTGTAGTTGCGGCAATCGCGGCAACGGTCCCGGCGACCGCTTCGGGACTGATTTCAGGCCCAGGGCTCGGGATGGCGGGCACGCCACTGCCGGGCTCGCCACCGGCTCGAGCTTCCGGACTCAGTGCTCGAGGAACGACTCGGCGGGATCGTGACTCCCGCCGGGCGGAGCGCTCATTGCGCCTTCCGGATCGAGCCACGACTTCGCCGCACCCGATAGCTGACCGAGGAGCGCGTCTTTGACGATGCCCATTGCGAGCGCGCTGATGCCGCCCACGATCGTACTGCCGATCGTCCGCTTGCGCGGCGCCGCATCGGGCGTGCTGCGAGCAAGTGCGACGATCGCGCCGGCGAGCAGCGCGATCACGACGGCCGCCAGCGGATGCGCTTCGATCCGCGTCTCGAGCTCGCGCTTGATGGCAGGGCTCATCATAATGTTGCCTAGCGCCGGAACAGGCGCATGGCGAAGTAGCCGAAGCCGAAGGCAAGGCCAACGGACTTCATCGGGTTCGCCTTGATGAAGGTGACTGCCTGGTCGAGGATTTTGTTGCCACGGGTGACAGCCTCATCCTTGACCTCGACAACGCGAGTCCGGATTTCGTCGACGCGCTTCTCGCCCTTGTCGACGAAGCCCTTGACGGACTCCTTGATTCCTTCGATGCGTCCTTCGATGGCGCTGGCGCCCTGCTCGGTGGTGATCGTGCCGTTCTTGTTCACTGGATTCTCCTGATGGATATTGGAAGACGGCGAAACACAGAGCACGTGTCGTGCCCCTCGCGGATGCGCGCCAGGAGGGCGATGTAGCGAACAAACTCCGTGCGCCAGCAGCGCGTCGGGCGCGTCGCGCCGTGACTGGGCGCGCGGGGAATCCGGTGTGCGCGAGCGCGCGTCGGGCGCGTTCGCTACAAAGCACCGGCAAACCTCACCAATGACTCACGATGAGGCGATCCTCATCGAAATCAGCGTGGCACTACCGCTCGCAGCGAACGCGGGTCAACGTCGCTTCGCGAGCGTGATCTCGCCCGAGACTTGGTCGCGCGACGACTTCGGCGTGATGGCCTGTGCGCGCGTGCTGGAGGCGTTTGATTGCTCGGCGAGGGTCGAGGGGACGTTCCCGATCTCCGGCGTCCAGCGCGGCTTGCGGACGATCGGTAGCATCTCGGTGACTCCGAATTCGAGCGAATCCGGATCCACCACGACGACCTCGTCGCTCGGCATCGCGGAGTGCGCCATGTGCGGCATGTGCGGGACGCGCGGGCGAACGGGCGCGGGGGTCGGCTCGGGCTCGGATTCGATGCCGGTGAGCTCGAACTCAGCGTACGCGCTCGTCAGCTCGATCGCGATTGCGCGTGCGATCTGCCGAACCTCGATCGCACCTGGGCGCACGGCAGGATCCTTGTCGAGCATCCGGTGGACGAGCTCGCAGAGCTCGCGTGGCGCGGTGGTGCAATCGCGCAGCGGCGCCGGCGCACTCGACAGGTGCATGCAGACCACTTCGGCGAGCGTCCGTCCGTCGAACGGAGGGTGCCCGGCGAGCGCCTCGTAGGCGATCACGCCGAGCGAATAGATATCGCAGGGTGCAGCGATGTTCTTGCCGGTCGCCTGCTCGGGCGACATGTAGATCGGCGTTCCCGGCGTCAAGCCGTCGAGGGTGAGCCGGCCCATCGGACCGAGGCGCGCGACGCCCCAGTCGATCAGGCGGACGGGGAAGTACGGGTCCGACGGCGTCAGCAGCAGGTTGTCGGGCTTGAGATCGCGATGAATGATTCCGCGCGCGTGAACCGCGGCGAGGATGTCCCCGATCTCCGAGAGCAGCTTCGCGAGATCTGCGGGCGGGAGTGTCGACTGATAATGCAGGCGCTGCGCGAGGGTCTCGCCGAGGACGAGCTCCATCGCGATCCACGGCCGCTGATCCGGAAGGATATTGCACTCGAACACCCGGACGATCCCGGCGTGGCGGACGTCCTCGAGGATCGCCGCCTCCTGGACCATGCGGGTCGCCATGCCCGGCTGGCGGCGGAGGTCCCCGTGCATGACCTTGATCGCTGCGCGACGCGGGAGCACGGTGTGGACGGCCTCGTAGACAGAGCCCATGCCACCGCGGCCGATCTCCTTCACGATCCGGTACGACCCGACGATCGTCTCGGGTCCAAGGGGGAACAGCTCCGCACTCATGCCGGGCGTTGTTGCAGAAAGCTTGCCGAGTTCTTCGTAAGCCAAGGTGCCAGAAGAAACCGGGGCGATCTGCCCGACTTGTAGCGCCGCCGCACAGGGCAGAGCCAGGCGTTCGAGCCGGGCTGGCACGTGGCGTGCTCGTGGTTGGTTTCCAACATGGTCAGCTCGCAGGTCAAAGCCCCTCCCGATGAGGCGCTCGAGGGTGCCCTGGAACCTGGACAGCTCATTGGCGCCTACCGCGTCGAGAGCCTCGTCGGGACCGGTGGCATGGGTTGGGTGTACCGGGCGATCCACGCGCTCAACGAGCGCGTCGTCGCGCTCAAGGTGCTGCGCGAAGACCAGCTGACCCAGGACCGTGCGATCGACCGCATGATGCGCGAAGCGTCGATCCTCGCTAGCGTCTCGCATCCCGGCATCCCGCGGTTCTACGAGTGCGGTCTCCTCGACGATGGCCGACCGTGGATCGCGATGGAGCTGATCGAGGGCACCGCGCTGTCGTGCCGCATGCAGCGCTCCCTGCTCGATGCCGACGAGGTCTCGACGTTCGTCGGCGCGGTCGCCGAGGTCCTCGATGCCGCCCACCTGCGCGGTGTCACGCACCGCGATCTCAAGCCGGACAATATCTTCCTCACTCCCGACGATCCGGCCTTTCCGGTTCGCGTGATCGACTGGGGCATCGCTCATCACCTCGCCGGCGCGCGGTTCACGAACATGAACGAAGCGATCGGCACGCCAACGTACATGGCGCCAGAGCAAGCGCGCGGCGGCCCGACGGACGGGCACTGCGATGTCTACGGCCTCGGCGTCGTCGCGTATCAAGCGCTCGCCGGACGTCCGCCGTTCATGGGGACAACGTCGGTCGAGATCCTCGTGCAGCATCTCAATCGTCCAGTGCCGGCGCTCGCGCCGCGCTGCCCGGATGCGCCGTACGGGCTCGTCGACCTCATCGAGCGCATGCTGGCGAAGAGCTTCGAGGAGCGGCCAAATGCCGCCGAGGTTTGCGCCGAGATCTCCAAGCTGCGCACGCTCACGAGCGAGCGCTGCTACGACCGGTACCAGCTCGAGGACACCGGCGGCGTGCCGCGGGTCGTGCTCGAGGGCAACCAGACACCGTGCACCGCCGTGATCCGCGCGCCGCGCGGCTGTAACGACTGACTCGACCGCGCGGCTACTTGAACGCGGCGATCGACGCCGGCGTACCGCGCCGCCAGGTGCGCTGTAGCGTTGCCGGCCAGGTGAACCGGAACGTCGCGCCCGAGCCAAGCTCGGACTCGACCCACGCGTGGCCACCCACGCTCTCGACGATTCGCCGCACGATCGACAGTCCGATTCCGGTCGTCACCGTCTCGCGCTGGCGCACCGTCTTGAACATCTGCCAGATCTGTTCGTGGTGCGCGGGCGGAATGCCTTTGCCGTCGTCGCGAACGAAGAACTCCCAGCCACCCTCGATCTGCGTGCCGCCGACGTGAACACACGGCCGATCATGGCTCGCATGTGCGAGCGCATTGCCGACCAGGTTCATGAACACTTGCTGGAGCGGGATCCGCACGGTGCGAAGCGTTGGCAGCGCCGGGTCGATCACGATCGATGCGTCGGGCGGCGCGGCGAGCAACCCCACGACCTCCGACGTCAGCTCGCGGACGTCGACCTCGACTGGATCGTCGACGATCCGCCCTGCGCGGCTGTAGCGAAGGATGCCGTCGATCATGTCCTCGAGGCGCTGCACGCGATCGCGCAGCAGCTGGAGATGCGTCCGGCCGCCCTCGCTGACGAACGGCGAGAGGTCCTCCTCGATCCACGTCGCGAGGTGGCCGATGCCGCGCAGCGGTGCCTTGAGATCGTGGCTCGCGACATCGGCGAACCGATCGAGCTCGCGGTTGGACTGCTCGAGCTCGGTGATCAGCTGCGCTTGATCCGACAGCAGCCGTGCATGATCGACGTGCATTGCGATCCGGCGCGCCAGCTCCTCGGCGAACACCAGATCGTCGTGTGTGTACGTGCAGTGTGGCGTCACCCGCTGCAGGACGAGGATCCCGATCACGTCGCCACGAACGAGCAGCGGCACGGAGATCTGGGTGCTCACCGGGCCCGTGAGGTTGTCGACGCGCTGGTTGGCGACAGGCTCGAGCCCGGTCGCGCCGGAGCGCAGGAGCGTGCAGGCATCGGCCAGGGTCGGCACGGCGATCTGGGCGACCCGGCGAAGGATGTCGACCTCGTCGCCGCCGGAGGTGAACAAGAGGCCAACCTCGGCGAGGACGGACAGCCGGATCCGGTCTCTTTGCGGCTCCGCGCGCCGACGTTCTGTCAGCGCGACTTTCATCTCAGACGATCCTGGAGCGGACACGCTCCCGAGCCGCTTCGACCGACAGCACCAGGAGCTCTAGCAACCGGCCGATGACCGCATCCCGCAGCCGGGGGTGCTCCGTGATCCGGTCCAGAACCGACGAGCCATGCGGGAATCCAGCCGGGGCGAGCATGAACC
>JAYUYE010000061.1:0-12871 GCA_043752985.1 Myxococcales bacterium | reverse complement strand
AGGATCAGGGCGTGAAGAAGACCGAGCTAGACCGCTCGCTCGTCGAGAAGAAGCTCGAGCTGATGGCGACCTTGCAGAAGAACCTCGCGGCGGTCGGAAAGATCGACGAGAAGCTCGACCGCGAAGTGCAGAACCTCGCGACCCAGGTCGCGGTGTGGCGCGAGGCGGACGAATCTAACAAGCCGAAGTCCAAGCGGACCGCGGCTCTTAACGTGATGCGGACCTAGGAAGGGAACGGAAGCATGAGCACGACGAACGACAATAACGGTAGCAACCTCGATCCGATGTCTCTCGAGTCGATCGAAGAGCAGCTCAAGCAGTTCGAGCTCGAGGAGCGCAAGCGCCTCGGCCTCCCGACGGAGACCGCCAAGCAGTGGTTCGACGCGGTCCCACGCGAGTTCACCCGCGAGCAGCGCGAGCACACCACGATCCTCGTCTCCGGCCTGACGATGGCGCACGACCTGTTCATCCAGGCGGCGCTCCGCGGCATCGGTTACAAGGTCCTCGCCCTCGACACGCCGGACAACGACGCGCTCCAGTTCGGACGCGAGTACGGCAACCGCGGTCAGTGCAACCCGACCTACTTCACGGTCGGCAATCTCGTGAAGTACCTCGACGGTCTTCGCGAGCAGGGCAAGACCAAGGAAGAGATCGTCAAGAACCACGTGTTCATCACGGCCGGCGCCTGCGGCCCGTGCCGGTTCGGCACGTATGTCACCGAGTACCGCAAGGCGCTCCGTGACTCCGGCTTCGACGGCTTCCGCGTCCTGCTGTTCCAGCAGACCGGTGGTCTCAAGCAGGCGACGGGCGAGGGCGTTGGCCTCGAGATGAACCCGACGTTCTTCTGGGGCGTCGTTCGCGGCATCCTGATCGGCGACGTGCTGAACGCGCTCGCGTACCGCATCCGCCCCTACGAGGTCGAGCCCGGCGCGACGGACCGCGCGGTGGAGACCAGCAAGCGCCTCATCTCGAACGCGTTCGAGCAGAACACCTCGCTCCCGCTTGCGCTCTACAAGGTCCGCAAGACCATGGGCGCCGTGAAGGTCGACCGCCTCAAGCCGAAGCCGCGCGTCGGCATCATCGGTGAGTTCTGGGCGATGACCACGGAAGGCGACGGCAACTACGGCCTCCAGCGCTTCCTCGAGGCCGAGGGCGCCGAGCCGGACATCCAGATCGTCACCGCGTGGCTGCTCTACATGATCTGGCAGGGCCGGTTCGACACGGAGGCTCGCGCCACGCTGCGCGGCGTCGACAAGGGCAAGGACGAGCACGGCGGCTCGAAGTTCAGCCTCAAGGGCGTCGATGTGCGCAAGCGCAAGGCGACGCTGTGGGCCGGCGAGAAGGTCCTCCGCGGTCTGTTCCAGACGTTCGCTACCTCGATGGGCCTCTCCGACTACCACCTGCCGGATATGGACAAGATCGCGGACGTCTCGCACGCGTTCTATGACAACAACCTCCGTGGCGGCGAAGGTCACATGGAAGTTGGCAAGCTGATCCAGAACGTCGCGTACGCGAAGGTCAACATGACCCTCTCGGTCAAGCCGTTCGGATGCATGCCGAGCTCGTCGGTCTCGGACGGCATCCAGTCGCTCATCACCGAGCTCTATCCGCAGGGCATCTTCCTGCCGATCGAGACGAACGGTGACGGCGCGGTCAACGTCTACAGCCGCGTGCAGATGCAGCTGTTCAAGGCCAAGCAGCTCGCGCAGAAGGAAGTCGACAAGGCGCTCGCCGACGTCGGCATGACGCTCGACGAGGTCCGCGCGTACCTCGTGAAGCACCCGTCGATGGCGAGCGCGTTCCACCGTGCCCCGCACATGGCCGGCTGCACCGCTGCGGATCTGATCTACGAGGTGGGCGCCAAGAAGGACCGCTTCAAGAACCTGAAGAACCGCGTCTTCAACACCCTGACGGGCCGCAAGGCGAAGCAGGAAGAGGAGAAGCACATCAAGCTCCTCGCGATCGCGCGCAACGCGGCGGCCCGGACGAACAAGAAGACCTCGGTCGTCTCGATCGCCCCGGAGATCGATCCCGAGGATCAGGCGGCTCCGCCGATTCCGGCCGGTCGCAAGAGCCTCCGCGTCGTCAACTAACTACGCGACGTCGCAGTCTTGCCGGTAGCCGCCTCGTGCATCTACCGGCTCTGTCGTTTCGGGCGGTGAGGACGCTCTATCAGCGCTGTTCCTCGCAGCGCTCGCGGCGTAGATCCAGGGATGCCCCCACGGATCCTTCCGCTGCTCACGATGCTCGCCCTTGCGTCGACGGCCGTCGCAGACACGCGCGTCACGGTGACTCCCAGGGTCGCGCGCCCGGGGGATGCGGTGCTCGTGACGGTGACGGGAACGAAGACCAAGCCCAAGGGCGACGCCGGCGGCGGGGCGCTGAAGTTCTTTCCGGCCAAGGGCGGGTTCCAGGCGGTGTTCGCCATCCCGATCGACGCCAAGGCCGAGGACCTGTCGATCGAGGTCGAGAGTGCCGTGATGCCAGCGAAGGTCAAGGTCAAGGCCGTGACGTTCCCCGAGGCGAAGGTGATCGTCGAGGAGGAGATGGCGAATCCGCCGAAGGCGGACCGCGATCTGATCGATGCTGATAACAAGGCGATCCTCGACGCAGTCGCCAAGGAAGCCGGAGAGCCGCTGTTCACGAAGGCGTTCATCCGGCCTCCCGGGAAAGTCACGTCGACGTTCGGTGAGTGGCGCACGTTCAATGACGGTCACAGGAGCCAGCACCTCGGGCTCGATGTCTCGGCGCGCGAGGGCGCGAAGGTAAAAGCGATCAACTCCGGCACGGTCGTGCTCGTGCGCGAAGGCTTTCTCACCGGCAACCTCGTCGTGATCGCGCACGGCGCCGGCATCTCGTCGGCCTACTATCACCTCAGCAAGAGCTCGGTGACCGAAGGCGACAAGGTCGAGCGTGGTGCTCTGATCGGATTGGTCGGCAAGACCGGGCGCACGACGGGGCCCCACCTCCACCTCAGCGTGCGCGTGCCCGGCGGCTTCGTCGATCCGGCGACGTTTCTCCGGTTGAAGCTGAAGCCCGTGGTACCGAAATCCTGACCGCGGTAAGAGAGGGTCATGCCAGGACTTCGTGACTCGATTCGTGCGCGCGCGTTCAGCTTGATCGACCGGGCACCCGGCAAGATCGGCGACCTCGCGCGCAAGGCGAACGAGGTCCTCGGTCGGCCGCTCGCCGATGAGGCCGAGCTCGTCGACCGCCGGGCGTTCGCCGCGAAGGGCGGGACCACGGTGACGATCGCGAGCAAGGCGCCTGCGTCCGGTGACCCGGTCGTCGCCACCGCACCGGTGATCGTCTATCACATGGACAAGACGCGTCGCGACGCGGTCAAGCTGACCGACATGCTCGACGCGGAGAACATTCCGTACAAGGTCTCCAACATCCAGGAAGACCCGGCGGCGCAGATGGCGGTCCGGCGTGACAGCGCGGGCTTCCGGTTGCCGGTGCTGTTCATCGCGGGCGATGCGATCGGCGGCCGCGCCGAGCTGGCAAACCTGATCGCGAGCGGCGAATTGAAGAAGAGAGTCTTCGGCGGCTGACCGGCGCCCTGCCTTCTTCGATGTAGCGAAGGATGCCCCCGGACGGAGGCAGTCGAGGCACTCGATCGAACGGTCTGGCTTCACCTGGCGGTACCCTGGAGCCACTCGATGCCGAGGCGGGTGCTGCGGTCAGCTCGGTCCGGACCACCGCCGCCGGGGGGGGGCTGGCTGGCAGCCCGCTGGGCCGCCACCGACGAGGAACACGACGCCGCCCCCCCCGAACACGAAGCTACGCATCCCCTACATCTTACGTGGTATGGACCGGCGTATGGCCGAGACCGACGACAACCAGAAGTGGTCCAAGCAAGCGTCCGAGCGCCTCGTCGCGGTGCTCAATCGCGCTGACGAGCTTGGTGGGGAGCTGCGCGATTACCTGCAGGAGAAGGTCGCCCTCGATCCGCGCTACGTGAAGGCACGCAAGCGGATCGCAAAGCTCCTCGGCAAGGAGTACGTCTCGCAGGACGAAGTGAAGTTCAAGGCGGAGAAGAAGGCCGAAAAGACCGCTGCGGTCGCGGCCATGACGCCGGTCAAGAAGGAGCACAAGGGCTTCGGAGATCCGGCGCTCAAGGCGCAGATCTTTGGCAAGAAGAGCTGCCCATGGAGTGGTCGCGCGATCACGCTGCTCGAGAAGCACAAGGTCGACTACGACTGGGTTGATCTCGAGGAGCCCGAGCACGAGGCCAAGCTCGCGCCACTCTCGATCGAGACCCACCAGAACACCGTGCCGTACGTCTATCTGCGCGGTCAGTTCATCGGCGGCTTCAACGCACTGTCGGAGGTCGAGCGTCTTGGCCAGCTCGAGATCGCGCTGCTGAGCCCCGAGGAGAAGGCCGCTGCGCCGGCGCACCTCAAGCTCGTCGAGATTGTTGCGCGACCGAACACCGACGAGGCCGTTCCCGCCGACGCCGACCCGTCCGAGTAGAGCGCTGACTACCAGCGAACTTGAGCCTGGAGCTTGATCACGTTCGCGTCGGGCATGGTCTCGAGGGGGACCTGGCCGGAGCGGAGCTGGATCTTGTCGCCGTACCAGTAGTGCGAGTACATCAGGAAGATCTCGCCCCAGGTGTCGAGCGGGAATGTCACGCGCGGTGAGAGGACGCGGAAGCTGTTCTCCGAGTCGTAGACGTCGAGGATCACGCGATCGAAGCGCGCCGAGACGCGGAGCTGCGGCAGGACCGCGTAGCTCGGCTCGATGCCCCACTTGAGATAGAGGCGGCGGTCGCGGTTGATCAGTGGGTCCATCTCGTCGCGCTGCTGCGAGCGAACCCACGAGGCCATGCCGAACGCGCGCACGCCGATCTGCTCGGTGAGCTGGATCGGTGCGTCGACGGCGAGGGTGTACATGCGGCCGGTGCCGTCGTCGGACGAATCGGTGCCGAGGAAGTTCTCGGTGAAGCCGCGGCCACCGGTCGAGTGCATGACCTCGAGTGCGGGCGCGAGGTAGAGGACCTTGTCCATCTTGTAGAAGGAGAACGCACCGTAGATCTGGCCGCGCTCGCCGGGCAGCTTGTACTTGGCGTCGGCGCCGGCTACGTACATGGTGCCGTCCTGGATCGGCGAGAGCTGGCGGCGATCGCGGGTCCACGAGCGCAGCGCGTACCCGCCGAGCGTGAGGTCCTCCGTCACCGGGTAGCTGCCTGCAAGGTGCGCGATCGGCGTCATGCCGAGGTTCTGCTGGAGCTCGGCCTGGTGAATACCAATGCCGGTCTGGATCTTTCCGCCACCGGGGAGCTTGTACGCGACCTTGACGCCGCCCTGATGGGTGCGACCGAAGACGTAGGTGTCGTACGGCTCGATGTAGCCGAACCGATCCCAGAACACGCCGAGCTGAACGGACAGCGGTTCGTGGTCGAGGAACTTCTCGGCCGTGACGCTCGCCTGCGCGATGCCGAGCTGGTTCTCGAGCTTCGCCGATGCGTAGTCGGAGTACAGCGAGGCGAACAGGCCGAACTCGGCCTTGTAGTTGCCCTTGTGCGCGCTGAAGAACAGCTCGGACCAGTCGGGCTCGTAGAGGCGCGTGTATGCGAAGCCGGAGAGGTAGTAGTCGTTGTCGACGAGGTACGGCTCGCGCGGAGTGCCCTGGGTCGCGAGCGGCATGCGCGCGTAGCCGTGGAGCTCGAACCGCACGCCGGCGGCCTCGACCGCGGTGGGGCCCGGGGCGGTCTTCTCGACGCGGACGGTGTCGTCGGAGGTGATCGGCGCGATCGCCGCGGCCTGCTTCGGCTTCGCGAGCTCGGGCTGGGTGGCCCCGGGTGCGGCCTCCACGGGCGCGGCGTCCGTGGTCGGGAACGCTGGTTCCGTCTCGGCGTGCGCGAGTGCGGAGCCTAGAAGGAGCAGGGCGATCGACGAGCGAATCATGGTTACCTCACGGCCGCGAGCTTGGAGGCGCAGGCAGGGAGCTCGGCGGCGGACAGAAAGCCCGAGTCGACGAGCAGCGGCTTGACGGTGTCGGGCGTGATGACTTCGACGCGGACCGCGGCGACCGGCACATCACGGCCGCCCATCGCGATCGTCGCCGAGCCCTTGTCGGCATCGCCGGTCAAAAGCTGCTTGGCGATGTCGGCCGCGGTCGTCGCGAGCGGCTCGATGTCCTTGAGGACCTCGATCGTCTGCTTGCCCTGACACACGAAGTTGACGTTCGCCGCGTCGGCGTCCGCGCCGGCGATGAAGACGTGCGTCAGGCCGATGGCCTGCGTGGCCTGCACCGCACCGCGCGCCATGCCGGAGTTATTCGCGAGGATCGCGTCGATCTTGCCGCCGCTGCGGGTCAGCGCATCCTCGACGGTGCGCAGCGCCTGCTCGGGAGACCACGCGCTGTGGTTCTGCTTCATCACGATCTCGACATCGCCGCGCGCGATGTACGGCGCGAGGGTGTGCTCGTAACCGCGCGTGATCTCGGCGGCGACGGAGTGACCTGCTTGACCCGAGAGAAGGATGTACTTGCCCTTGCCGCCGGTGGCAGCGAGTGCGGCTTCGGCCTGCAGCACACCGACGCGGTAGCTGTCGTGCGAGACGTAGTAGTCGAGGTCCGGCGAGATGATCGCGCGGTCGTACGCGATCACCTTCGCGCCGTGATCGTGCGCGAGCTTGACGTATGCGGACGCGGCCTGACTATCGGTCGGCTGGATCACGAGGACCTTCGCGCCCTGGGTCAGGACGTCCTCGACCTGAGCGATCTGCTTCGCGTTGTCGTTGTCGGCGGCGAGCGTGACGACGCGGATGTCGAGGGCCTTCGCCCGCTGCTCGAAGTACTTGAGGTCCTTCTGGTAGCGCTCTTCCTGCAGCGTCGACAGCAGAAACGCGACCTGGGGCGCTTCCTTGGCCTTGCAACCGGCAGAACCAGCGAGGAGGGCGAGCAGAACAGCGGAAGTCGAGCGAATCACGAGCGCCTGCCTTTCGAGAGAACGTCGATCAGCACGGCGGCGAGGAGAATCGCGCCGGTACAGATCAGCTGCCAGTTGGAGTCGATGCGGAGATGGTTCATGCCGTTCGCGAGCGTCGCGAACACGAGGGTGCCGAGGACCGTGCCGACGACCGAGCCGCGACCACCCGCGAGCGAGGTGCCGCCGATCACGACGGCGGTGACGGCATCGAGCTCGAGCAGCTGGCCCTGGCTGCCGGGGGTCACGCCGTTGACACGCGCCGCGAGAAGCACACCAGCGATCGCGGTGAGCACGCCGACGATGATGTAGACGCCCATCGTGGTCTTCTTGACGTCGATGCCGGACAGGCGCGCGGCCTCGGGGTTGCCGCCGATCGCGTAGAGGTGCCGGCCGAATCGCGTGCGCTTGGTGACGAACACGCCCCACAGCGCGACTGCCGCAGCGACGATCACCGCGACCGGCACGCCACGGCTGCCGAACACCGCGACGAGCAGGCCCGCGAGCAGGGTCTGGCCACCGATCCGCGCGATCACGGTCGTGGTGGTCGTCGGCTCGAGTCCGAAGGTCTTGCGGCGGGTCGCATCGCGGAGGGTCAGCGCGATACCGGCGCCGAGCGCGGCAAGAACGATGATCCAGGTCGCGAGCTGCGGGACATTTGACGCGAGGACCGCGAAGTCCTCGTGCATCGGTGCGAGGCCCTTCGCGTCGGACAGGACGAGCGCGCCGCCGCGGTACGCCTTGAAGCCGGCGAGCGTGACGACGAACGCCGGGATGCCGAGCCAGCCGACCCACATGCCGTGGAAGGCGCCGATCGCAGCGCCGACGCCGATCGCCATGGCGACCGCGACGGGGGCGGGCAGGCCGAGCTTGATCTGCGCGAGCGCGGCAACCACGCCGGTCAGGGCGACGCCGGCACCGACCGAGAGATCGATGCCGCGGATCAGGATCACCATCGTCATGCCGACGGCGATCACGAGCAGCACCGCGCTCTGGACGAGCAGCGTGGCGATGTTGCCCTGGGTCAGGAACACGCCACGGGTCTGCGGAAGGATCGCGAGGATCGCCCACATGCACGCGAGCACGCCGGCCATCGCCCACGCATTGAGATCGACCTTGCGTGGTGTGCGGACACCCGCGCGGGTCTGTTCAACCGTTCGTTCGAGCTTCATGACGCCTCCTCCTGTGCCGCACCCATTGCCAGCCGCATGATCGAGAGCGAATCGATCGCGCCGCGAGCGAGCTCGCCGGAAACGCGACCCTCGCGCAGAACGAGTACTCGGTCCGCGAGCCGGATGATCTCGGGAAGATCCGAGGACGCGAGCAACACGGCGTGTCCCTGTGCGGTGAGCTGCTCGATCAGGCGATAGATCTCGACCTTCGCGCCGACATCGACGCCGCGCGTCGGCTCATCGAGAAGGAGTACGCGGGGCGCGAGCTCGAGCCACTTTCCGATCACGACCTTCTGCTGGTTGCCGCCCGACAGGGTCGCGACCTCGACAGCCAGACCCGCGACCTTGATCGCGAGCTCGCGCACGCGGGCGAGCGCAGCTTGCTCGGCGCGGGCCGCATCGACGACACCGAATCGCGACAGCCTGGGCAGCGCCGAAAGCACGAGGTTGTCTGCGACGCTCGCACCAAGCACGAGACCCGCGCCCTTGCGATCCTCGGGAACGAACGCGAGGCCTGCGGCGATCGCATCGGCAGGTGAGCGGAGGGAAACCGGACGGCCATCGACGAGCACGGTGCCGGAGACGGCGCTGCGGGCGACGCCGAACAGCGCCGAAAGCGTCGCGGTACGGCCGGCACCCATCGCACCGGCGAGCGCGACGACCTCGCCCGCGTGAACGGTGAACGACAGGCCGTCAACCACGAACCGCCCGGGCAGGGCGGGGTGCGCCACGCGCAGCTTGGCGACCTGCAGCACGGGCGCGCCGAGCGAGGCGCCGGCGGTCGGAGCGTGAACGTCGCCGAGATCCTTGCCGGTCATCATCGAGATGATCTCGTCGGTCGGCGTCGCCGAGTCGCGAATTCCCACGAGCTCGCCGTCGCGCATCACGGCGATGCGGTCGCAGAGTGCCGCGATCTCGTCGAGCCGGTGCGAGATGTAGATGAACGACGCGCCCGCGCTGCGCCGCTCGCGGATCAGCGCGAACAACCGCTCGATCTCGCTCTCGCTCAGGGCCGCTGTCGGTTCGTCGAGGACGATCACGCGCGCAGCGTCGGCGAGCGCTCGCGCGATCTCGAGAATCTGCTGGACGCCGACGCCGAGCTTGCCGACCGGCGTGGTCAGATCGATCGCGCCTGCCTCGGCTCCGAGCACTCGCGCGAGCATCTCGCGCGCGGTCTTCTCGACCTGGTTCGCGTCGACGATCCCGAACCGCGACGGCTCTCGACCGAGCACGAGGTTGTCGGCTACCGACATCTCGGGGACGAGTGACAGCTCCTGATGAACGACCGCCACGCCCGCGGTCCGCGCATCGCGCGTCGAGCGGAACGCCTGCAGCTTGCCGCCGACCACGACCTCGCCCTTGAAGCTGCCCGCGCCGTAGACGCCGCCGAGGATCTTGATCAGCGTCGACTTGCCCGCGCCGTTCTCGCCGACGAGTCCGAGGGCCTCCCCCGGCTCGATCGCGAGCGATACGTCATGAAGCGCGCGGACGCCCGGGAACTCCTTGCTGATCTTGCGGAGCTCGACCACGGCGGAGCTCGCGACCGGCAGCGGCGTGCGCGGCAGCGGCGTCTGGTCGCGGCGGGTCGGCGTCGACGAGATCATCGGCGCGCCCTCCGGCGGCGGACGATCAGGAGGCCGGCGACCAGAACCATGACCGCGTTGCCCGCGGACCCAGGACCGCCCTGGCAGGCGCACGCGATGCCGGTGCGTGGATCGCCCGCACCGCCGCCACCACCCCCGGGACCTCCGTCGGGGTTCTGACCGACGTCGAGCTCGCCGCAGTCGGTGTGCTCGAACGCGAGCGCGCGGTCGAGGAGCGTCATCTGATATGCGCCGGCGCCATAGCCGACCATCGGGATGCTTCCCGAGTACGCACCGATCTGACCGCTCGAGGTGCGCGTGTTGTAGAGCTCGGGCAGGAGGTTGTGATTGACGGACGCTTGCGCCGTCACCCAGCCGAGCAGCGAATCGGCCTTCTCGGCCTGGTCGGCACGGCGGAACGCGGACGAGGCCCGCAGATCGATGAGGATCCACTCATCGGTGTCGTATTGATCCTGCGAGCCCTCGAGACGCTTGTAGCCACCTACCGGGGTGGTCAGGAACGATAGCGCGCCGAGCGTCGCCTTCGCGGTCGCATCGTTTGGCGCGAGGAGTGACCACGTGATCGTCTCGACCGTCGCGCCATCGCGATAGTTCGTACCTTGTGCGAGCCGCTCGAGCGAACCGGCGAGCACCTTGTTCGAGTCGATGAACAGCGTCTTGATCGCGGTGCGCGCGCGGTCGGCAAGCTCGCGATAGCGCTCGACGTCGTCGGTGCGGTTCGCGCGACGAGCGAGCGTGGCCATGTCGCAGAAGCCACGAGCGAACGCTGCGGTCGTGTACAGCCAGTGCTGACGGTTGCCGTGGTGCACCTCCCAGATCGAGGAGTCCGCCATCGCCATGCCCGCGGTCTCCATGTTCTGGACCATCGGCTCGGCGACGCCGTCGCGGATCGCGTCGTAGACGGTGTCACCCTTTCGCGTCATCGCGGACAGCCAAGCGGTGTCGAGGCTCTGGTCGACATAGGTGCGTGCGCCCCACAGGAACAGGCCCCAGCCGTCGGTCTCGATGTTCCGGGTCGGAGCGCCGGAGTAGTCGGCCTCTTCCTGGCCGTCGCCGAAGTAGCGCACGGTGCTGATCCGGTAGCCGTTCGCGTTGTTGACGAACTGCGGATAACGGCCGGCGTCGGCGTCGAGATAGAAGTCGAGACCCTTCTTCGCCATGTCGTGGTGACCGGTGCGGGCCATCGCGACGAGCGCGTACATGCCATCGCGGACCCAGCCGGTGTGCCAGCCGCCGGGCGGCAAGCTCGCGAGGACCATGCCGTGGCTCTTGCGGCGCGGACTCTCCTGGTACGGCTCGAGGATCTGCGCCATCCGCAGCACGGACTCCGACTGCCGCCAGACCTTGGTCTCGGTCTCGTCGAGACCCATGACCGGAGGCTTGCGCCAGGTCTCGAACTCGGCGAGGACGTCCGTGTAAAGCGTGTCGGCGGTGCGACCCGCGAGGAACGTCGACCACGCGGTGTGGGCGCCACTCGCGTTCGCGTCGGCGTCGAACAGGATCGCGACGCCCCACCATTTCGACGTGCCCGGGGCGATCGAGCCGAGGTCCTTCGAGAACGCGTTCTTCTTGTCGGTACCCGAGCAGCTGGCCTGCGCAGTGATACCGGTGCCGGCCGCGATCGTCTGGTAGACGGTGTCTGCGCAGCTCGAGACGTCGGCGCCGCCGATCGGTGCGTAGACGATCGCGCCGCCGCCCGGGCCGGTCTCGCGCGCCGACGTGCCATCCCACGTGATCGACTCGCCGTTTCCGCCGGGCTCATCGGCGTTCACCGCGGAGCCGAGCTTGAAGTTGTGGATCGCGTAGGCGGTGACCGGGACCGCGGAGCCACCGCTGTTCGTGACCTTGAACAGCATGACCATCGCGTTGCCGGCGTAGCCGAACGGCGACACATAGAACGTCTCGGTCGTGACGCCACCAAAGGCGACCGACGAGCGGATCATGTTCGACTCGGCGACGTACCCGATCTCGCTCGGCGCGCGACCGCCGATCCAGCCGACCTGGTTCCCGGCCTTGAGCCCGAAGTACGTGTCGAACGCGAGGTTGCGGCGGACGATGCCTTCACCGTCGGGATTCGCCGGGTTCGCCTTGATGTAGCGGTACGGCCGCTCGAGGTAGTGCTTGATCGCGTTCGCGCTCGCGTCGAACACCTGGAACCCGAACCCGTTGCCGGTCACCAGGTAGCGAAACGACGGAACGGGCTCGACGGCCTCCGCCGGTTGAACGGCAAGCGCAGCGAGTCCCAGGGCGAGGATCGATGCAGAGAAGTTGCGACGAAGCACGGGCCGACCGTTTCCACGATCCGTGCCCGGCGCTGATGGCCTTCTCGATCCCGAGAGACCGCGGGATTCCGGGCACCTGGACCGTTGACCTGGATTCGATCCGGTTGCGAAACGAAACATCGATCGCCTCTGCCCGCGCTGTCATTTGCGACGTTCCCGCCGGGGTGACCCGCTTCCGGGGACATCGGCGGGGGCACGGGTGGCATGTCGCTTGAACAAGGCAGCCCCGATGCGTCCCGTCGTCGGCCTGTTCGTCGTCCTTGCCGTCGCGGCCGTCGCGGCGTGCCGCCCTCCGGGCTACGGGAAGGATGACGGCACGGACATCGACGCGTCGGCCGGACCGGATTCCCGAACCGTCGATGCCGCGATCGACGCGCCGGCCACCTGCATCAAGGCGTTTCGCCTCGAGGGACACAGCGGCGCGAGCTCCGTGGTGCTGACGGGCAGCTTCAACGGCTGGGCCCCGAATCCGCCCGCCGCGATCTCGTTCGTGCTCGGAACCGACGGTGCGTGGACCGGTATGCACTCGTTTGCGCCGGGGCTACACCAGTACAAGTTCGTGGTCAGCGGCAACCAGTGGATTCCGGATCCGGCGAACCCCGATGGCATCGACGACGGCTTCGGCAGCCGCAACAGCCTCTACACCTGCATGCCCTGAGCTACTTCGACAGGCGAACCGTGTCGCAGCGCGGTTTGGTCTGCTGATAGATCATCGGGTCGTCGTGCAAGCCGCCCTTCTTGTCGACGCGCTCGTAGCGCGCCATCGAGCACGGACCCATCTGACGAAACTTCTCCGAGAGGCTGCCGTAGTTGTCAGCGAGTGGATCCCAGGTCATCACGATCTCGTTGCCGGTCTTCACGTAGGTCCCGACCACCGCT
>JAYUYE010000060.1:0-2182 GCA_043752985.1 Myxococcales bacterium | reverse complement strand
AGCCGATGCTGGAGGCGTACACCGAGGTGATGATGGCGCTCGGCCATCTGCAGCACGCGGTCGCGCGCGCCGAGATCGCGATGCAGCCCAAGCGCGTGTCGGCCGGCATGCTCGCGAACTACCGCGCGACGGTCAGCTATCACCCGCTGGGTGTGATCGGCGTGATCGGTCCGTGGAACTACCCGCTGTACACGCCGATGGGGTCGATCGCGTACGCGCTCGCCGCCGGCAACGCGGTCGTGTTCAAGCCGAGCGAGCTGACGCCGCTGAGCGCGGTGAAGCTCGCCGAGATCGCGGCCAAGACCTTCGCGCTCCCCGATCTCCTCCAGGTCGTGACCGGTGCCGGAGCCACCGGCGCGGCGCTCGCGAAGTCCGCGGTCGACAAGATCGCGTTCACGGGCTCGGCCGCCACCGGCAAGCGCGTGATGATGGCGGCAGCCGAGCGGCTCACGCCCGTGCTGCTCGAGCTCGGTGGCAAAGATCCGATGATCATCGCCGACGATGCTGACCTCGAGAAGGCTGCCGAGGCCTGCGTCTACGGTGCATTGACGAACGCGGGCCAGGCCTGCATCTCGATCGAGCGCGTCTACGTCGCCGACTCGGTGCACGACAAGTTTGTCGACGAGGTCGTCAAGAACGTCCGCGCGCTCAAGATCGGCGGCGATGACGGACACCTCGGCGCGATGACCAGCGCCGCTCAGGTCGCGATCGTCAAGGACCACCTCGACGACGCGATCGCGAAGGGCGCGAAGGTCCTGACCGGTGGTCCCGATGCGATCAGTGGCAACTACATCCAGCCGACGGTGCTGACCGGCGTCAGCCACAAGATGAAGGTGATGAGCGACGAGACGTTCGGACCGGTGATCCCGATCCAGCGCGTCGGTTCTCTCGACGAGGCCGTCAAGCTCGCGAACGACTCCAACTACGGCCTCGGTTCGTCGGTGTTCGGCGGCAAGAGCGTCCGCGCACTCGCGTCGCGGCTGCGCGCGGGCATGACCTCGATCAACTCGGTGATGGGCTTTGCGGGAATCCCGAGCCTGCCGTTCGGCGGCGTCGGTGATTCAGGCTTCGGCCGGATCCACGGTGACGAGGGCATCCGCGAGTTCACGCGGATCAAGTCGACGGCCGAGATGGTGATGTCGATCCCGATGAACATGATGACCTTCCGCCAGCCCAAGGACATGACGAAGAAGCTGCGCGGGATGATCAAGCAGATCTACGGCGACGGCGTCCTCGCGAAGGCGACCGACGCCTGGCGCAAGATTCGCGGCCGCTGAGCTAGCGGCAGCTGGAGTCGCGCTCGCGGCACTTGAAGCGGACGTGAATGTGGTCGGCGTGGTGCGGGATGTGACGCATCACGGCGATCACGTTCGCGATCCGCTTGTCACTGACGCCCGCCTTCTCGGCCCACGCGAGCAGGACGTTCTGCAGCTGCTGATCGAGGAAGATGAACTGCACGCCGCCATCGTCGGTGCGGGTCTTTGCGAAGTTGGAGATCAGGCGGAAGGTCGCGGCGGCATCGAGCGTGGCCGCGGTCGCGCGCACGAAGCTCGCCGGGTACTCCTTCGGCTGGTTCTTGTAGAACAAGCCGATGTCGATATCGCGGCCCGACTGGTGCGATGCGTGCTCGCTGATCCAGCCGCCGGTCTCCTGCGAGAGATCGCCGACCGCGAGGACGTGCGCTTTCGGCAGATCGTCGAGCGTGTCGACGATCGTCTGCCGGACGAGGTCGACCGTCGTGCGCGTGGCGTACGTGCGCCACGGCCGGCGGAGGTGATAGCGCTTGCCCTCCTTGAGACGGACCGGACCTTGCAGCCGTCCCGACCACGGGGCACCGATCGAGCGGTCGCGCTTCTTCGTGACCTCGCTCGGCTTCGCCGAGGTCGTCACCGCGACACGCTTCGGCGTTGCCTTCGTCCCGGCGAACGCCGCCGTCGAGAGGAGGCTCAATGCGACAACAACAACAGCAAAGACCCTCATCAGGAATCGATCGTGAGTGCGCGGCGAATGCGACGCCAGTTTCTTTCCGATCGCTGTACGGCCGAGCAGTGATCACCGCAGCTCGAGGTCGAGCCAGATCGGCTTGAGATCCGAGCGTCCGGTCTCGTCGATCTTCGCAGCGATGGCGGTGAATCGCGCGCCGTACGGGATGTGGTCGAGTTGGTACGACGTCATCGTCGAG
>JAYUYE010000059.1:0-2183 GCA_043752985.1 Myxococcales bacterium | reverse complement strand
CATCTTCTCGCGCACCAGTCCTCCGAGCCGCTCTGCACCCAACCGCATGTCCACCGGCTCGAGCGCCACGTAGATCGGAATCCCGTGGGCGATCACGTACCGCCTCCCAACGCCTCCGCCAGCTCGCGCAGCAGCCGCGCGTCGAACCCCGCGTGCACCTCGATCTGCGCGACGCCGACGCGTACCAAGATCGTCGAGTGCTCTGCGCGCTCGGGGACGACCTCGACGAACGTCGGCCTTACCATCAAGGATGACTCTACCGCCGCGACCCGCATCCACCGGTACGCCGTCGACGCCGGCACACCCAGCCTCGTCGCCACCGTCGACACCGCCTCGCCGCGCTTCTTGACCGCTCGTATCAACTCGCTTCGCTCGGAGGGCTCTCGCATCGCGGCAGTCTCGGCGGCCGAGCACGACGCAGCCATGTGGGGTTCACACAGCGCTTACAAACGTCTTGAGCCACGAGAAGAAACAACAAGTACTGACGCTCGGGCGCCTCGGCTGGACGCTTCGCCAGATCGAGGAGGCGACGCACGTCCGCCGCGAGACCGCGAGCGGCTATCTCAAGGCGGCGGGAGTGCCGGTGCGAGCACCGCGATCACGACGGCCGCCAAAACCGGCCAGTGGCGAAGGGGTGTCCCCCGACTCCGGCGCCGAGGACGCCTCAAAACCGGCCAGTAACGAGGGGGTGTCCCCCGACTCCGAGCCGATGATCACGACCGCGCCGAGCCGCGCGCCGGCGGCGAGCGCGTGCGAGCCGTACCGTGAGGTGATCGAGGCCGCACTGCGGATCGGCCGCAACGCCAAGGCGATCTGGCAGGACCTCGTCAGCTATCACGGCTTCACCGCGGAGTACGCGAGCGTGAAGCGATTCGCGCGCAAGCAGCGCGGCACGCAGACGCCCGAGGAGAGCGGGGTGATCGTGACCGCCCCCGGCCGCGAGGCGCAGGTCGACTACGGCGAGGGGCCGATGGTCCGCGATCCGGAGACCAAGAAGTACAAGCGCACGAGGCTGTTCGTGCTGACGCTCGGATTCAGCCGCAAGTCGGTGCGCTTGCTCCTATGGAGGTCGAGCTCGCGCGCGTGGGCCGAGCTGCACGAGCAGGCATTTCGTCGACTGGGCGGCGCGACGGCGACTGTCGTGCTCGACAACTTGAAGGAGGGAGTGCTGAAGCCCGACGTCTACGATCCGGATCTCAACCCGCTCTACCGCGACGTGCTCGCGCACTACGGCGCGATCGCCGTGCCGTGTCGCGTTCGCGATCCGGATCGCAAGGGCAAGGTCGAGTCGGGCATCGGTCACACGCAGCGCACGCCGCTCAAGGGCCTTCGCTTCGAGACGATCGAGGCGGCGCAGCGCTATCTCGATCACTGGGACGAGCGGTGGGCCGACACGCGGATCCACGGCACGACGAAGCGGCAGGTCGCCGCGATGTTTGCCGATGAGCAGTCGCACTTGCTGCCGCTTCCGGTCGAACCGTTTCGCTACTACCAGTACGGCGACCGGATCGTGCATCTCGACGGCTGCGTGGAGATCGACGGCGCCTACTACCACGCGCCGCCTGGGTGGATCGGTCGCACCGTCTTCGTGCAGTGGGACGGCCTGCGTGTGCGCCTCCTCGATAAGAAAGGCCAACTCCTGCGCGAGCATCTCGTGCAGAAGCGCGGCGGTCGACGCGTGCGCGACGAAGATCGGCCAAAGAGTACGCCGAGATCGACACTGCACCTGATCTCCGAGCTGACGCGTGCGGGCCGCAATGTCGGTGTGCTCGCCGACGAGCTACGCCACAAGCACGGCGACGAGGACGTCATCCGCAAGCTGCAAGGCGTGCGGTCGCTCGTCAAGAAGTACGGCCCGGCCGCCGTCGACGAGGCGAGCGCCGCGCTGCTCGAGCTCGGCCTCCACGATTACCGATCGCTGCGCCGCTATCTCGAGCGCAGGTCGACGCCGCCGCTCTCGCTCGCGCAGGTCGACCCACTCATCCGACAGCTCACCCACTACCGCGACCTCATCAACCAGAAGACCCAAGGAGACACTCCGTGAACACGATCGAACTTGGCCGCGCGCTCAAGCAGCTGCGGCTCTCCGGCATGGCCGACGTCCTCGACACGCGCCTCATCCAGGCGCAGACCGAGCGCCTGGTCCACCTCGACTTCCTCTCCGTGCTCGTCGGCGACGAGCT
>JAYUYE010000058.1:0-5642 GCA_043752985.1 Myxococcales bacterium | reverse complement strand
CGCGCCTCCGCTCGGCGCATAGCGACATCGGAGTCGTCTCGAGCTCGACGAGTGGGACGGAATTCAGGTGGAGTCGGCGCCGCGCCCGCGTCCGCAACGTTCCTTCGCGGCGGTTGCGCTGGCGGCGATGGCGGAGCTGAAAAGGCGGGCGGAGCGACCGATGCCACCGCTGGTGGAAACGGTGCGATCGACGTGCAGATGGTATTCCCCGGCGGAGCCGGCGCGGACAAGAGTGGTGGCGGTGGCGGCGGCTGGATCGGGAATGCCATGGGCGGCGTGCTGGTCGGTGCGATCTCTTCACCAGCGCAGTGATGGTCATCTAGCGGGTCCTCCGTGGCCGACGAGGACGGGGGGCCGCCGCCGATTCGTTCGCGGGCCCCGGGATGTCCGACGGCATGCCGATCCTTGCCACGCGCGACTCTCCCCCACGTGTTGGGTCTCGGCGAGCGGAGCCATTCAGCGAGCAGCGCGGTTGTTTGGCGCATTCACGGTCGCGTCGACGGGCGCCGCAGCACGCGGCTTGATCGCCTCGTACGCGATCAGGAGCACCACCGCACCACCTACCGACGCGAGGAAGCCGGCGCGGTCGCCGTGCGCGTACCAGCCGAGGGCCTGCCCGAGGAGCGTCGCGAGTACCGCGCCGCCGACGCCGACGAGCGAGGTCATGATCCAACCCAGCCGTTGCGCGCCGGGCTTGATCCAGCGCGCGAACAGACCGATGAGGAAACCGATCAGGATGGTTGTGAGCATCTGGCCTAGATCAGCATGTGCACGACCGGTGCGGCACGCAATGGCGCGCCAACGGTCAGGAGAGCTGACGGCGGTCGGTGACGGTGTGCTGCGTCACCAGCTGGTGGACGACGAACTCCTTGAGGAGACGCCGGTCGCGCCGCGAGGTGTCGCCGATCACCAGACCGGCGCGGCACCAGAACCGTGGCTGGCCGTCGGGATGGCTGCCCATCCGGGTCAGGGCCACCCGCGTGACCTTCGCGCTGGTCCACAGGACCTCGTCGATCCCGGGTAGCTCGATCTCGAGCTGGACGATGAGCCTCGCGGCCGCCGGGTCATAGACGTGTTCGAGACGCAGGCCGAGGGCGGAGAGATTGCTCAGCGACGCGTAGTGGAGGTCGTGTTCGGCCGCGACGCCGCAGAACGCGTCGACGGAGATCCGGGGCGCGCGTCGGCGTGCGTCGAGAAGGTTCATGAGAAAAATTGTAGGATGCGGATCCGAGCCGGCCAAGATTCCCTCCCTGGTCCTGGCGTTCACATCTCTTGGAGCGGGTGCGCGCTCGGCTTCCGCGCCCGGGGCTCATTCCCGCTCGCTTCGCGAGGAACGCCGGGAACTTGCCCGACGCGCGGTCGGTGGTCGTCGTCGTGTGCCTCGACCTCGGCGTCGTCGTCGTCCAGGTGATGGTTTTGTATACTAACTAGTTTGTCATGATCCTTGCGGCGCCAAAGCGATTTATGCCATGTGGCCTCATGGGCCCATCCGAGGACGACCGCACCGAACCCGTGGCACTGCAAGATCTCTCCGAGCCTTCACCGCCGCGACCACCGCCGATCCCGACGCAGGCCCGACGTTCGAGCGCGCCGCTTCTCGGGGTGCTGAACGTCAGGAGCCAGCCGTCGAGCGCCACGGTCGTGATCGTGACGGCCGGTCGTGCGCAGGTGGCCGGGGTCACGCCTATTCGCACCACGGTGGATCCCCGCCTCAACCACGACATCATCGTCGCCGCGAAGGGGTACGACACCGTCGTGTGGAGAATGTCCCCGCACGCGCATCGCGACGTCGAAGTGCACCTCCAGGTGCACAGCGATTAGTTCGGTTACCTAACTATGTTGTTGACCACGGCGCATACCTGGTGGTTTTCTCTCCGCCATGAAGTCAGCCAGCTCGATATTGCTCGCGGCCGTGCTTGCGGCATGCTCCAGCGCGAAGTCCGTCGGGACGGCCAGCGACGCGCCCGGGATGACGCCGGACGCGGTGCCGGTGTCTGCCGCGGATCTGCCGAAGCGGGTCGCGGCGGCGGTGTGCGGTGCCCTCTACCGGTGCTGCGCGGACGACCTGGAGACGTACTTCGGGGCGTACGCCGCGAATGACCTCCTGGCAGCGTTCAAGCCGCGCTTGCCGCCTGCCGACGAGCCGAGCTGCCGGGAGATCCTGGAGGAGATGCTCGACATCGTCCCGCTCGGCGACTGGATACGCGCCGTCGATCAGGGGGCCGTGATGTACGAGCCGGCGGTGGCCACCAGCTGCCTCGCTGCACTCGACGGCGCGGCGTGCGGTCAGAGCGCCCGCGACGCGCTCTGGGATTCGCGGTGCTTCGGATTCGCTCCCCCGGCAGGCGGCCCGGAACGGCGCACGTGGGTCACCCGGGCGCGGGGTGCCGGCGAGGCATGCGGACCGATCCGGGACGGAATCGGCGCGGCGTTCTACGGCACCTGTGATCCGGGCACGAGCTTCTGCTGCTACGCCGAGCCGGGCCGCACCGGATGTCAGTACCCGTTCGACGCGACGAACGATCCGCGCACCGGCACGTGCACACCGGTCGCACCGGCCGGAAGTAGCTGCGCGAGCACGGTCCCCGTGACGCTGTGCGCCTCCGGCACCGACTGCGATGCGGACACACAGACCTGCATCAGCCCCGTCGACACGCCCCTCGCTGCGGGTCAGCTGTGCATCGATGCGGGCTTCCATTCGCTCGGGACGTGTCAGACCGCGTTCTGCGACCTATTCGGAACGAAGCGCTGCGAGCCGGTGCGCGCGGACGGCGCCGCGTGCGCGGGCGGCTATGAGTGCGGCTCCGGCCTGTGTCGCGAGCAGGTCTGCCGGCCCATGGACCTCTGCACCGGCACCGCACCACCGCCGCCACCGATCGACGCCGGCCCGATGCGCCAGTGGTGACAAGCACCGAGACGTGCGCGTCCGCGCCCGGGCTGACCTCCGGGTCGGTGGCTTCGCCGCTCGCCGGCTTCGCATCGCGCGTGACAGGGACCCTCGGCGCGACGAACGACTACAACCCGTGGACCACGGCCGCCTTGCCGCCGAGTTGCTCGGTCGTCTACGACGCCAGGGGCAAGGACATCGTTCACGCGATCACCCTACAGCCTGGTGATCGGCTGAAGCTGCGCGGGGAGCTCGCCGGCGGCAAGCAGGTGGCGATCTATCTCCTCGATACATGCCCCGGCGGCAGCTGGCCCGACTTCGACGGTTCAGGCGCCTGCGGCTCGAACGAGTACGCCGCCGGCTTCTGCGGTCCGCTCGGCTGCGATCCCGCGGCTCTCACCATCACGTATCCAGCGACGCTCGGCGGCCAGGCCACGCAGCCGGCGACATTTTGGGTTGTGGTCGACGAGGTGGGAGGCGACGCAGCGACGAGCTTCACGCTCGACTGGCAGCTCACTCACTGACACTCGTCGGCGTCCACGGGCGCGGTGATCGGAAATCGCTCGCCAGCCTGGTACGCCGCGAGGTGGCGCGCGAAGTAGGTCCAGCTCGTCTCGTTCTTGCCGGACAGCACGCATGCGGGCGCGTGGCGATAGCGCGGTACCCGCGTCGCGATCTCGTCTCGCAACAGCGGCGGTAGCTCGTCCCACGCCCCGAGCTTGCGCCCGCGGGTCGAGTATATCAGTCCACCGGGCCGACCGCCCATCCCCATCCACGGGAGCCACGGCCCGATGCGGTGCCACGTGAACCACAGGCGCGAGATCGTCGGTGAGGAGGCAGCGAGCGCCGCGGCGGGCATGGCGAACGCGAACAGCTCGGCGGCTTGATAGCTCGCACTCGGGTCGAGCGCGCGAGTCACGGGATCGCCCGCGAGCGGGTTCGGATAGAACAGCGGGATGTCGAACGCGATCGACGCCGTGCCATCTGCGATCGTCATCGGCACCGGGCCGGCAAGCTCGTTCTGCACGCGCTCGTTCGCGACGTGCACGACCGGAACCTCCGCGCTCGTCCACGGGTTCGCCCAGCGATGGAGCGGCGCACCGGTCGTCGGGTCGAGGTAGTAGAGGAGCTCGCGCGAGGTCAGGTGCCAGCGGCCCTCGATCCGCAGGCAGCGCGCGATGTTCATGCCCACGACGCCGAACAGCCGGCGCTGCCGCTCGTCGGGCACCACCGCATAGACGTCGCCCGTCCACGCCATCACGACCTCACTACCGTCGAGGGCGCAGCGCATCCGCACGAGCTCCTCGGTCGTCGCTGCGCGTGCTGTCGGAACCGGCACCGGTTCGCGCGCGGAGGGTGCGGGCGGGTGACCGCACGCCGCGAGCAGCACGAGGGCGAGCAAATCGCGGCGGCGAGGCTCGACGCCGCGCGGCCGTTCCTCGATGCTGGGCGCGTGCCTCCGCGATCTCGCAAACCGAAGTCTGCCGCTCCGCGCGTCAAGGCGCGCCTCGTGCAGCGGCTCGAGGAGTCGGTGGTGCTCGCGTTGTTCGACCTCCCCAACCACCTCCACCGGCGTGGAGAGAAGCTGGCCGCGGTCGCCGGGCTGACCACGCAGCAGTGGCTGGTGCTGCTCCAGATCGCGGGCGACCCGAACTTCCCAAGCTCCGCCCACGACGAGGATCACCGCGTTCTCGCCTCGGACATCGCACGCGTTCGCGGTGTCTCTCGCGCCACGATCAGCGCCGTCATCAGTGCACTCAAGAAACGTGGGCTGATCCGCGAGGACGCGGATCCCGCCGACCGCCGCCGCCGCTACCTCGCGATTACCCGCGCAGGCGCCGACACGATCGAGGCCATCGAGCCGGATCGCCGCGCTGCCAACGAGCGCCTCCTCGGCGAGCTCGATCACGCCGACCGCAAGCGGATGCTCGACTACCTCCAGCGTTGCTTGGGCGTGCTGTGGGACGTCCGCGAGGACGAGCAGCTGAGCGCCGCGCGCACACGGCTGAGACAACGCAGCTAGCTCGACTCGATCGCACTGGTTCATCGATCACTCCTCGGATCCGTCCGCAGCTGGCCGCGCCGCCCGAAGTCGAACGGACCATGTCACGTCTCGATCGAGCGACAGCTGCATCTTGGTCGCTACACTGCCCCGGCGCCGGACTTTCAGCCACGCAGGCTTCGAGCGGAGCCGTACCTTTCCGGTGAACGGCGTGGTCCCGAGGCGAACCCCATCGAGGACCACGGTCGCGCCCACCGGATCCGTCGTGACCTGCAGCGTGACCTCGGTGCTCCTCGGCGGCGCGGCGCTCGGTGCCGGTGACTGGCGTGCCGGTGAAGGTGATGGTGGTCGTGGCGGCGACGCGTGGGTCGGTGCGGCGGGTCCGCTGCGAGCACGCGGCGCCGGTTCGGCGGGCTCGAACATCATGACCGACGCGAATGCCGCGGCCGCGAGCAACGCAGCACACATGGCCGCCCCCACCCAGCGTCGCGCGCGCGGAGTCGACCGCGAAGGCGCCGACGGCACGCTGACCGCGCGGCCGACGCCGAGCCTGTCGACGGGCACCGGCGTCTCGACCCGGGGCGCGGGTAGCGGCAGCTCGAGCGCCGCGGGCTCGACCACCACCAGCCGGCTAGTGACCATCTCCTCGCTCGATCGCAGACGAGGAACCGTGGTGATCGCATCGTCGTCCGCGACCGCGTCGTTCGCACCGGTCCCCCGAGCGCGCGCGATCAGCGGGACCACTACCGAATC
>JAYUYE010000057.1:0-12899 GCA_043752985.1 Myxococcales bacterium | reverse complement strand
TCGATCGCGTGGCGACCCGGATCCTCGAGGTCGATCGCGGCAAGGTCTTTTCGTACGAGGGCGACTACGCCGAGTTCTTGCTCAAGCAAGCGGAGCGGCTGTCCACGGAGACCGAGGCCGAGTATCAGCGCGTGTCGTTCATCCGCCGCGAGATCGAGTGGATCCGCCGCGGCGCGCCGGCGCGGAGCACCAAGGCGAAGGCGCGCATCGATCGGTTCGACGCGGCGGTTGGCTCGGCGCCGGTGGCCGACGAGCTCCGACCGGGGACGCTTGGCTTGCGGCTACCGTCGGGCCCGCGGCTCGGCGGCTCGATCGTCGAGCTCCACAAGGTCGGCAAGTCGCTGGGCGGCAAGCTGCTGTTCGAGGATCTGACCCTGCTGATGAAGCCGGGCGATCGGCTCGGCATCGTCGGACCCAATGGCGTCGGCAAGACCACGCTGATCAAGACCATCCTCGGCCTCGAGCCGCCGGATCGCGGCAAGGTCGTCGTCGGCTCCAACACGCGGCCGGCGTACCTCGAACAGGGCCGCACCGAGCTGCGCGACGAGCTCACCGTGCTCGAAGAGGTCGGTGACGGCTACGACTACGTCGAGCTGCCCGAGGGGAAGGTCCATGTCCGCGGCTTTCTCAGACTGATGGCGTTCCCCGATTCGGTCGCCGATACACGCGTCGGTCAGCTGTCAGGCGGCGAGCGCAACCGCGTTCAGCTCGCGCGCCTGCTCCGCCGCGGTGGGAACCTGCTCGTGCTCGACGAACCCACCAACGACCTCGATCTGCCAACGCTCGGCGCGCTCGAGGAAGGGCTGATCAACTTCGCCGGCTGTGCGCTGATCGTGTCCCACGATCGGTGGTTCCTCGATCGCGTCGCAACGGCGATCCTCGCGTTCGAGGGCAACGGCAAGGTCACGCTGTACGAGGGAAGCTACTCCTTCTACGCGGAGCGCAGGCCCAAGCCCGAGCGCGCGAAGCGAGAGTCCAAGGACACCAAGCCTCCGCCGGTCGCGGCCAAACCGGCGGCACCGCGCAAGCTGTCGTTCAAGGAGCGTCAGGAGCTCGGCGGCATCGAGGCCGCGATCGCAACGGCCGAGCAGAAGATTGCGACGCTCGAGGCGACGCTGTCCGATCCGGCGGTGTTCAAGGACCGCGGCGCCGACGTCCAGACGATGATCGCGGGCCTCGATGCCGCGCGCGTCGAGGTCGAGCGGCTGTTCGCGCGCTGGCAAGAGCTCGACGCGATCGCCGCTCTCGAGAAGTGATCAACGGAACGGCGACCGCTTCGCCGCGGCCTGCCGCGACTCGAGCACTTTGCGCAGCTCGATCACGAGATCCGGGCGCACCGTGACGTGGTTCGACTTCTCCTGCGGATCCGTGAACATGTCGTAGAGCTCGTACATCGGGCCGACCTCGATCAACT
The DNA here is from genome assembly GCA_043752985.1 of Myxococcales bacterium. GTDB lineage: Bacteria > Myxococcota_A > Polyangia > Haliangiales > Haliangiaceae > JABFXX01. The sequence continues at coordinate 11,485 of JAYUYE010000057.1, read as the reverse complement.
TCCAGCGGCCTTGCACGAGCGCGGTCTGGTCACCGATCGCGAAGGCACTGCCGCCACCGAACACCGACACCCGCGTGCCGAACGCGAGATCTGCGACCGACCTGCCGTCGCTGGCTGCATCCGTCACGTGGACGAACCCGGCGAGCTCGAGAATCGTCGGCGCCAGGTCGGTTCCGCTGACCGTCTCCTGGATCGAGGTCGAGAGAATGCCGGGGCCCGCGATCACGAACGGCACCCGGATCTGCGAGTTGTAGAGATCCGTGCCGTGATGCAGCTGACCGTGATCGCCGAGCCCTTCTCCGTGATCGGAGGTGACGATCACGATCGGCGGCTTCGCGGGGAACCCGGCGAGCACGCGGGCGAGGGCGCGGTCGGCCGTGACGATCGCGTGATGATAGAGCCGCTGGCGCTCGCTCTCATCGATCGAGCCTCCCATCAGCGGCTTCCACCTCGTGGGTTCGCCGAGGTGCACCCACAAGAACAGCGGCCGCTTGTCGCCACGCGTGCGGCGTTCGGCGAGCCAGGCGGCCGTCGCCTCGGCGAGCCGCACACCATCGCGCTCGACGACGATGTGCTCGAGGCCGCGTCGCCACCGCTGCTCGAGGTCGCAGCACAAGAAGCCCGCGGTCTCGTAACCGCCGGCGCGTAGCCGCTCTGCGATCGTGACGTGCCGCGGATCATCGGTGATCCGGTTCGCCGCGGTGCCGGTCAGCATCGACGGCAACGAGCGCTCGCTGTCGTTGCTCGGTGCAAACGCGTAGGCGAACACCGCACCGCGCTTGCCGAGCTCGCGCAGTACCGGCATGTCGGCGATCCCCGCATACGGTGGTGTCTGGTCCGCGCGCAGCGTCTCGATCGTGACCAGCACGATGTCGGGGTGGCTCGCACCGAGGCGCGGAAACGGTGCGAGCTCGGCGAGCGGAACGTCGTCGCGGAGCCCCTCGAGTCCGAACCACGAGACCGCGGCGCCCGCGATCGGACGCGCACCCCAGATCTCGAGTGCGGTCGATGGCCGGGTCTTCACCGTCACGACTGCGATCCCGATTGCGATCACCGAGAGCCCCCCGACGACCACCGCGCTTGCCGTGCGTGCTCGACCGAGCCGGTCCCACGCGAGGTGGACGAACCACGAGACGGCCGCCGCGACCACTGGCGCGTGGAAGACCGTCGTATCGAAGCCGCCGAGCCGGCCGCGCACGACGAACCGCCACAGGATGTATGCGGATGCGACCGCACCGATCACTGCCGCGCCGACGATCGCGCGGGATGACAACAGCGTGCGTCTGCCATGCCGCCGCCACCGCCGATCGATCCTGCGTGCGATCGCCGCGATCGCCGCGACAAGCGGCCGCGATAGCGCCACCACGACGAGGAAGGTCACGACCACGATCACCGGTTGGATGAACCCGACCGCGAGCGGCTTGAAGGCGGTCGACGCGGCGAGTTGCCAGGTACCCTGGAACGTCGCCCACGCCAGGATCAGCGAACCGAGCCAGATCGTGACGAGCCACGCGGCGAGCCGTGGCAGCGAGCCGCCGTCCTCGGCCAGCCGGGCCGTCAGGTCCGCCGGTTGCCAGGCCGCAAACAGCGCGCGAGACGCGACCGCGAGGGCAAATCCCACGGGGATCGCGACCAGGGCGAACAGCCCGGACGTCGCGAGCGGGTAGGGGGTCGCGAGCCCGTCGACCACGCCTGCGGCCAAGGCGCCGGCGCAGGCGGCGATCACGCTCGGCGCGAGCCATGATCGGACTGGGGAGGACTCAGCCACGCGCGTCAAAAAAGTGTACTGCGCCGACCTGGTGGCACCAACCCGCTGGTCGGCGCGATCGGCGCGTCGGGGCTTTTCGATCCGGTCGTGGTCGCGGTCCGGCCGGCGTCCCTCGATGCGGTGCTCGACGCCTACCATACCGATCTGCTCGCGCCCGAGGAGCGCGCGGCCGGCGTCCTGGGCACGCTCGCGCTTCTGGTGCAGGCGACGACGAGCCTCGCGCTGCTCGCCGTGACCGGCAAGAGTCCCCGGGGCTCGTGCTGGCAGCGGTCGTCGCCCGCCGGACGGCTGAAAATTGGCCCGGTGTCGTCGGGGTCCGTACCGTGGGTCGGTGAGGGCCTGGCTCGTCATTCCGGCGATGGGTGTCGCGTCCGCGGCCGCCGCCGCAGCCCTCGGCGAGCGAGCGCCGATCGAGTTGATCGCATGCGGGGCGGCTGGCGCTGCGATCGCCGCTGCGGTCCGCGCCCTGAGCGGAGATTCGCCCGGGTCGATCATCGGCGCCGTGCTCGCGCCGCTCCTGATGATTGCAATGCTGTTCGATCCGGCGATCGACGGCGCTTCGGCGCGCGCGTGGATCGCGGTCGCCGCAGTCGGTTGGACCGTGGTCGAGCTCGCGCGCCCGACCACGTCACCGCTGGTTGCACTGCTGCCCGCGACCGTCGCGGCGATCCTCGATCCGAGCTTCGTCGCGTTGATCGCGATCGCCGGTGTGCGCCTCGTGACCGCGCCGTGGGAGCGACCGCGCTGGGCGATCGTCGTTCCGATCGCGGGCGTGTTGATCGCGGTGCTCGCCCTGATCGCGTGCCTCGCCCACGGCGGCACGTTCGCGCGGCTCGCGGATCACTGGACCGGGCACGCGGCCGACTCGATCGGGCTCGCCGGACTAGTCGCGCGCGGGGCCCAGACGATCGGACCCGTGATCGCGTTCGCCGCTCTGGCAGGGCTGTTCGTGCTCGTGCGCCCGCGCCACGCCGAGGTCGCCGTCGCGGTGTGCATCGCCGGTGCGCTGCTCGTCGGGATGCGGAGCGGTGGAGCGGGGGCGTCGCTGATCGCGCTGGGTTCGCTGACGGCGGGTCTCGCGGTCGGCCGGTTCGCCGGGGCCATCCGGCTCGGTGCAGGCCAGGCGATCATGGGAACCGCCGCAGCCGTGCTCCTGCTCCTGCCGCCCGCGTGGACTGCGATCGAGCACGGCGACCGCGTGCAGGTCGTTGACGCTTCGCGCTAACGTTCGCGCATGGAAGTGATTCGCGGTCACCAGCACGCTCCCGCGTGGGAAGGCGCCGCGATCGCGATCGGTAACTTCGATGGCGTGCACGCGGGTCATCGCGCGTTGATCGAGCGCGTGCGAGAGCTCGCCGATGCGCACGCTGCGAAGTCCGTGGCCCTGACATTCGATCCGCATCCGTCGGCGGTACTGTCGCCGCACGGCGCGCCGCCGATGCTGACGTCACTCGCGCGCCGCCTCGAGCTGCTCGCGGCTGCCGGGCTCGACGCCGTGGTGGTCGAGCCGTTCACCCGCGACCTCGCGGGCCTGACGCCAAATGCGTTCATCGACAACCTCGTGCTGCATGCGTTGACCGCGCGCGCGATCGTCGTCGGTTACGACTTCTGCTACGGCCACGGCCGCGCCGGCACGACCGATGCGCTGCGCGCGCACGCCGGCGCCGCGGGGGTCGAGGTGGAGGTCGTTCCGCCGATCGAGGTCAGCGGGGAGGTCGCATCGTCGACGAAGGTTCGCGGCTACCTCCGATCCGGAGATCTCGCACGTGCGACCGAGCTGCTCGGGCGGCCCTGGGACGTCGACGGTACGGTGGTTCACGGCGCCAAGCGCGGACGCGCGATCGGAGTGCCGACCGCGAACATCGTGCCCGAGAGCGACCTCGTGGTCTCGCCGGGCATCTATGCGGTCACCCTCGAGCGCGAGGGCCAGCCAGCGCTGGCAGCGGTCGCGAGCCTGGGGACCAACCCCACGTTCGTCGAGCAAGGTGGCCTGGTGCTCGAGGTCCACGTGCTGGACTGGGACGGAGATCTCTACGCTCAGCGCGTGCGAACCGCATTCGTCGCGAAGCTCCGCGACGAGCAGAAATACGACTCGGTGGATGCGCTTCTCGTGCAGATCCGAGCGGACATCGTCGCTGCGCGCGCGGCGCTCGGTCACTGAGGCGCTGACGCAGCGTGCCGTGACACCTCGGGGTCTCGACCGAGGACGGGGGATGTCATCTCGCGACGGTTGGAGTTCCCGGCCTCGCGGTGTGTGATGCGCGCCACCCAAGGGAGGGTCGAATGCGTTTGCGAACCGTCGGTCTCGCGGCTGGTCTATCGGCAGGTCTGGCAGCCAGTTTTGTTCAGACCAGCGAAGCGGTCGTGCAGCCCCGAGGCGCCGAAGCGCCGGTGGTCAGCGCGGGTCGTGCGCCGCGCATGCACCGCTCGACCTCGTGGTCGCGTGATGCCCAGATGGCGCAGCTCGGTCTCCCCGGCTGGACCGCGATCTGGGATCGCGACACCGAGGTCCCGCTTCGGCTGTGGGGACCCGGCATCAGCACGCCGGGCGCGATGTTCGATCCGCAGATCGCGGAAGCCGCGGCCCGTGAGTTCCTCGCCCAGCACCTGCGTGTGCTCGCGCCTGGCGCGGTCGCAACCGACTTTCTCCTCGTGACGAACCAGCTCGGCGGTGCGGGCGATGTCCGCAGCGTCGGCTTCGTGCAGACGGTCGGCGGCGTCCGCGTCCTCGGCGGCACCCTCGGCATGTCGTTCAAGCACGACCGCTTGATCATGGTCGGCTCGACCGCGCTCCCCAACGTCTCGATCGACGCGGCGGCAACCGTGCTCGATCCTCGGCGCGTGAAGGCGAGCGCGGTCGGCTGGCTCGCAGCAGACGGCTACCCGGTCCGCGTCACCAGCGCCGCACCGACGCGCGTGATCGTTCCGATCGTTCGCCCGCGCGGCACGAGCGGAGCGGACGTCGCGTATCACCTCGCGGAGCAAGTCACCGTCGAGTCGGCGACCTCCGACGTCGGCCGCTGGGACGTCTGGCTCGATGCCAGCACCGCGAGCCCGATCGCGCGCAAGACCACGATCCACTACGCGTCCGGCCGCGTTCTGTTTGACGTTCCCGATCGGTCGCCGAGCGGCACGCGATCGCCCAAGGTCGTCGCGAACGCTTCGCACATGGTCAACGGCGTCGCCACGATTTCGACCGCCGACGGTACCGTGACCTGGGCCGACGGCGTCGCGCAGATCGCGCCGGGCCTCCGCGGCTCGCTCGTCGCGATCACGAACAAGGCGGGCTCGCTCGCAATGGAGATGCTGTCGCTGTCCGACGGCAGTGACCTCGTCTGGAGCAAGGCGACCGAGGAGTTCAACGACGCGCAGCTGTCCGCGTTCGTGTTCGCGAGCTCCGCGAAGGAATACGCGAGGACGTATATGAACCCGTCGCTGCCGTGGCTCACCGAGACCCTGTCGGTCACGGTCAACGAGAACAACACGTGCAACGCCTACTCGACGGGCGATGACATCCACTTTTACAAGGCGAAGTTCGATCCAAACCCGGTCGCCGGCGCGATCAACTGCCAGAACACGGGCCGCCTCGCGGACGTCGTCTATCACGAGTTCGGACACTCGCTGCACGCCAACTCGATCATCGAGGGCGTCGGCATGTTCGACGGCGCGCTCAGCGAGGGCATGTCCGACATGTTCGCCGCGTTCATCACGAGGGATCACGGCATGGGCCGCGGGTTCTTCTTCGGTGACGCCGCGCTCCGCGATCTCGATCCGAGCGTCGACAAGCGCTGGCCCGATGACACGACGGGCGAGGTGCACGACGACGGCGAGATCATCGGCGGTGCGTTCTGGGACCTCCGCAAGGCGCTGCTCGCGAAGCACGGCGAGGAAGTCGGCGACACCGTCGCCCGCAAGCTCTACTACGGCACGCTCCAGCGCGCATCGGACATCCCGTCGACGTTCGCCGAGGTGCTGGTCTCCGACGACGACGACGGCGACCTCACGAACGGCACGCCGAACCAGTGCGAGATCAACGCGGCGTTCGGTTCGCACGGTCTTGCCGATCCGCAGATCACGCTCGGGCTCGGCGCGCCGACCCGCGAGGGTACGACGATCTCGATGGCCACGAACCCGCCGGCGCGCGCGTCGGCGTGCCCCGGCCCCGAGGTCAGCTCGGCGGTCGTCGAGTGGAAGGTTCGCGGCGGCGCGGCCGCAAAGCTTGACCTCGCGCTCACCGGCACCAGCTACAGCGTCGAGCTGCCGAAGCAGCCGACCGGCACCGTCGTCCAGTACAGCGTGACCGTCACGCTCTCGGACACGACGAAGATCACCTTCCCCAACAACGCAGCCGACCCGTACTACGAGATGTACGTCGGCGAGATCGAGCCGCTGTGGTGCGCCGACTTCGAGAGCGGTGGCGACGAGTGGCTGCACGGCGCGAGCCCGGCGAACCGCGACGAGTGGGAAGTCGGAGCCCCGATGGGCCTCGGAGGCGATCCCAGGACCGCGCACGGCGGCAACAACGTTCTCGGCGTCGACCTCTCGCTCGACGGTGTCTATCGCCGCAGCGCGATGCTGTGGGCCGAGTCGCCCGAGATCGATCTCCAGGGCAACACCGGGAACATCCGCGTCCAGTATTACCGCTGGCTCGGCGTCGAGGACGGCTTCTTCGACAGCGCGACCGTGTATGCGAATGGCGCCAAGGTCTGGGGCGCGTTTGCGAGCGCGGCCGAGCCCGAATCGCCGACGAACCACATCGACAAGGAGTGGCGGTTCCACGACATCGACGTCTCGAGCCAGGTCGCGAACGGCAAGCTCAAGCTGCGGTTCGAGATCGCGAGCGATCCAGGCTTCAACCTCGCGGGCTGGAACATCGACGATCTGTGCGTCGTGATCGCGAAGCCCGCTCCGGCATGCGAGGCCGACAACAGCTGCGACGCGGTGGCCGACACGGGTTGCTGTTCGATCGGCGGCAACCCGAAGGGGGCTCTCGCGCTCTCGGTGCTGACCCTCGGCGCAATCCTGCGTCGCCGGCGTCGGCGCTAGGAGCGGCTACAGCTTCCAGCGGTTGCAAAGGCGCGCGGGATCAAGCTGGTCCTTCAGCGCGCGCCACGGCGCGAGCGCCGCGCCGAACTGGCGGTCGAGGAAGTCGGCGCGCTCGCTTTCGAGGCCCATCAGATAGAGCTTTCCGCCGCGGTCGAGCGCGAGGTCGGCGATCGCGCGCAGCGCCGGCACGCACGCACGCGCGGCCTCGCCGGTGGTGAGCTGCGGGCGGATCGCGAGGAAGCAGCAGGCGGCGGCGGCTCCGGGCGTCGGCGCGAGCGGGAGCCCCGGCACGATCCGCGTCACCGCGAGCGCCATCCCGTCGGGCAGGTGCGGGCGCAGTCCGGCCGCGTCGACGGCGGCGAGCACCTCGTGCAGGGCGTCGAGCCCAGCCTGGTCCCATGGCAGCGCGAGCTCGAGCGCCGGGCAGGCGTAGCTCCACGTGCGGGGTTGCGCCGCGACCTCGTGACGATCGCCCGGCTCGATCACGTCGCCGGTGAACGGTCGCAGCGCGTGCAGGCGTGCCTCGTCGAGCGCGGGTGGCGGCGCGCCGGGCTCGACGAAGCTCGCGAGGATCGCGCGGACGTTGATCGCTCCGGTGCGGCGCCAGAATACCGTCGCGCGCATGACCTCGTAGGTCTGCTGCCGCGCGAGCTGCGCAACGGCGGAGGCGTAGGCGGCGATCGAGTCCCACGCGGCGATGTGCCCGGCGAGGAACGGCGAGCGCGCGATCGTGGCGAGCCGAACGCGGCCGAACGCGCCGAGCTGGCCGCGGCCACCGAGCAAGAACCCGAGCTCCGGATCGGCGCGGGTGACGACGCGCCGCGTGCCATCGGGTGCGATCCACTCGGCCTCGAGCACCGACGCGAGCTGTAGCCCGTCGATCCAGGCGCGGTCGCCGACGCCGCCGACGCCGAGCGTGCCGCCGACGGTGGTCGCGAGGTTGTCGGTCAGCGAGACCGGCCGGCGGCCCGGGCGGAGGACGTCCGCGACATCGAGCCACCGCGTGCCTCCGAGGACATCGATCCAGCCCGCCGCGTCGTCACGCGCCACGATCCCGGCGACGCCGGCGGTCGCGATCTGCACGCTGGGCGTCAGGGTCTGACCGCCGGAGCTGTGCGCGGCGGCGCGGAGCACGTAGGGAATTTGTTGTGCGAAGAGCGCGCCCATCGCGCGGGCCAGCTCGTCCACGGACTGCGGCATCGCTACCAGCGCCGGCGGCTGCGCGAGGTACCGCCCGAAATCGCGGTCATCGCCGGTCTCCGCGGGCCGAGATGTAACCCCAGCTGCTACCAGCGATCCGGCGGGGCCGCGCACGCTGGGATGTTCCATGTAGTCGGTAACGTGCGAGTTTCGCGGACGATGTTTGAACGCCGAACCCGGGGAAGGCTGGCCCTGCGTGCGCGTATAATAGCTCACCATGCCTCCCCCGCTGTTCGAAGAAGTGAACCCGGACCCTGTCGGCCGCATGCCCACCACGAACGGCCGCCCCAACGGCGGCTTCGGTTACGCCAGCACGAACCGCGATAGTTCGGGCGCCGCGCGCGGGTACTCCGCAGGCGCCGGATTCTTCTCGAGCCCCGTCGGCACGAATGGGGGCCGCCTGGATTCGCTAGCGGCGCAGGCCCACATCGGCGGCTGGCGTGGCGAGAATGGCGATACGAACGTCGGCTTCAACGCGGAAGCGAACGGCGCGAAGTTCACCATCCCCACGCCTTCCGGTTCGAACCTGATGGGCCCGGCGGGTCGCATCGACGGCGAAGCCTTCACGGCGAACGCCGGCGCCTACGCGAACTCGGAGACCGCGTCGTTCGGAGCCGGTGCGAACCTCATCGCCGGTTCGGCCACGTTCGGAACCCAGCAGGAGCAACGGCGCTACGGCCTGTCGGCCGGCGTCGGGGCCGCCGGTCGAGCGCACTACGGCGACGCCGACGGCAATGGTGTCCGCGAGCTCGGGTTTGGCTTCGACGCCGGTCCGGTTTCGTTCGACATCAAGTCGGAGTCTCTCGGTCGCGCCGCGAACTGGGCAGGCGAGACGGCCACCAACGTTGGCACTGGCATCGCGACCGGCGCCCGCGGCGCCGCGAACTGGGCAGGCGAGACGGCCACCAACGTTGGCACTGGCATCGCGACCGGCGCCCGCGGCGCGTGGGACTCCGTCACGAGCTGGTGATCGCCCCGAACGGAGCCCGGACGGAGCGAAGACCCTGCGTGATACCGTTTGCGCATGGATGACCAACGCGCACTGACGCTGCTGAGGATCCCCGCGCTGCTCATCGGCGTCATGCTCATCCTCGTCGGCCTCGTCCGGCCATCGATGCTCTGGGACACCGGCAAGGTGGAGTCCGGGCGCAGGGTGCTGGGAGAGACCGGGATGAGCGCGGTGTTCATCGTCTTCGGGCTCGTCTTCTGCGTCGCCATTCTGGGGACGCTGAAACGCGCACCCAAGTGAGCGCGCAGCCCGGGCCGTTGCCGCCGCTCTACGCGCGGTGGATGGACGAGCTGCTCGCGGCACCGATCCCGAACGAGTCGCGGGCGACCTGCAACGACTGCGCGATGTGGCTCAAGTCAGCCGACGCGCCGGACCAACCGCCGCCGGTCGTGTTTCGGCGCGACACGAAGTGCTGCACGTTTCAGCCCGAGCTCCACAACTTCCTCCTCGGAGCGATCCTCGACGATCCGGATCGTGGCCTCGCGTGGGCGAAGGAGATGATCGCGATGCGCCTCCTGCGGCGCACGGGCGTGACGCCGCTCGGGCTCCGGCCCGATGCGTTCGCGGGCCTGCTCTACGATCGCATCGTCGACGGCGCGCACGAGACGTTCGGCCGGCTGCGCGAGGTGCGCTGCCCCTACTACATCGAGCAGGGCGGCACGTGTGGCGTGTGGCGTCATCGCAACGCGATGTGCTCGACGTGGTTCTGCAAATACGAGCGCGGCGCGGTGGGCATGACGTTCTGGAAGACGCAGCTCGCGCTCCTCCGCGCTGCCGAACGCGCGCTCGCGTTGTGGTGCGTCCTCGAGATGGACCTCGGCATCGCCGCGAAGACGACGCTGCTGTACCTCCAGAACCGCGACGGCGGCAGCGCGCGCGATCTCGTCGAGCCCGTCCCGGAGCACGGGTACCAGGCTCTGTGGGGCTCGTACGTCGGGCGCGAGCTGGAGCTCTATCGCAATTGCGCGCGGCTCGTGGCGGGTCTTGGCTGGGCGGACGTCCGCCGGATCGCCGGGCCCGATCTCGCGCTGCTCGAGACCGTCCTGAAGGACCAGTACGCCGCGCTGGTATCGTCCGCGCTGCCGGCCGCCGTGCAGCGCGGCCGCGACACGCTGCTGCAGTTGCACCCGACGAAGCCGGACCACTACCGCGCGATCGCGCACAACCTCGGCTACGATCCCCTCGATCTCCCGGCGAAGACCCTGAACCTCCTCCCCGAGGTTGTGGGCCGCGAGCTCGGCGAGGCGCTCGCGACCCTGCATGCCAGCGGCCGCGGCACCGAGCTCGACGAGACGCGCGTGCGCACGCTCCTCGACTACGGCGTGCTCGCGCCGAGCCGGGCGCCCGCGTGATCTTGCTGTACACGCTGACCGAGCTCCCCGCGAACGCGTGGCGCGCCGAGCTGCCGCTCTCGGCGGAGGCCGAGGTCGGGCGATGGGTCGACGAGCAGCTCGACGCCGCCGGCGCGCGCGTGCGCAAGCTCGGCGAGCGCTCGCTCGATACCGCGCGTGGCTGGCCGATGCAGCTTGCGTCGTACGACGTCGACGCGCATCGGCTGGTGATCGCCACGTACGAGTTCTTCGATCAGCTCGCCGGGCTCGCGGTCGGCGGGCTCGAGCCGGGATGGCTCGACGCGCACAGCGAGGAGCTCGTCGCGATGCTGCGCGCGGTCGAGCCCGACTGGAGCACGGACGAGCCACCGACCGTGCGCGCGCTGTGGACCGAGCCGATCACGTGAGCGGCGTGTGGCGCGTGTCGCCGCGCGCGACGCTGGAGAGCGGGTTCGCGCGGCGTCCGGGTATGCTCGGGCTCGTCGGTCCAGATATCTCGAAGCCACTGAGTCTGTACGTGCCGCCGGAGGCACTGGGCACACTCGAGGCGTTCGCCGCCACGCTCCGCGATGCGTGGCGCACGATGGTCGTTGCTGCCGTGTCGCGGGACCGGCTGCCGGACCGCGTGCAGGGCCGGGCCATCCTCGAGGCGATCGCGCGCGAGCTCGTCGGGGAGCCGCCGTTCTCGCACGTGCTGCAGATCGCGGAGGACCAGCCGCTCCGGCTCGCGCCCACCGCACCGCTCCAGAGCGACGCGATCCAGTATCCGCTCGATCGCTTTGTCTGGTTTGGCGACCGCCGCCCCGAGTTTCTCGTGCAAGCCCCGCTGCGCATCGCCGTGCCGGCGCGCGGGCCGAGCATCGCGATGTTCGGCGAGCTGATCGCGCGGCTCGTCGCCGGCATGACCGCGACGGAGCTGCGAGCCGTCGTCGAACCGACGTTGGCCGGGCTCGTCGGCGCGCTCCAGTTCTCGAGGCTCCTCGTCGACCAGCCCGCGACGCCGCGCACGCTCGCGCCCGGCGGCGTCGTCCACCTCGGCCACGCGACGCTGCTCGCGAACCTCGGCGGCGCGTACGTGCTGGTGGATCCGTGGTTCCCGCCCGCGAGCGCGGGCGACGCGTCGCCACCGCC
>JAYUYE010000056.1:0-2187 GCA_043752985.1 Myxococcales bacterium | reverse complement strand
GACGATCGACGTGACACGCGATCGGATCCCCGAGGCAGAGATCGCGGCCGCCGAAGATCTCGCAAACGATCTCATCGACGATGACCTCGCGATCCGCGCGTGGTTTCCCGCGGCCGACGAGCTCGCCGCGTTGAAGCTGCGCCGGGATCCGAAGGTCGATGCCGATATTCGCGTGATCGCGATCGGCGACTTCGATTTCTCGCCGTGCGGCGGCACGCACTGCAGCCGGACGTCGCAGCTCGGCGCGATCCGGATCACCGGCGCCGAGCGCTACAAAGGAATGACGCGGGTGACGTTCACCGCGGGACGCCGCGCCCGGACCGAGCTGTTCGCGCGCGATGCGGTACTGCGCGCGCTCGGAACGCGGTTCTCGTGCAGTCCGGCCGAGGTTCCCGCGGCGATCGACAAGCTGGCGCGCGATGCCGAAGCGGCGGGCAGCGAGCTGACGCTGCTGCGGAGCCGACTCGCGACCTCGATCGCCGCGGCGTTTCCGGGAACCTGCGCAGTGGTCGCCTCCGTCCCCGCGGAGCCCGAGCTCCTGCGCAGCATTGCCGCCAAGCTGGTGGCTGCGGGGCGCGATGCGATCCTGTGCGCGCCGGAGGACGCCGGCACTACCGTCGTTCTGTTCAGGGCCGCCGGATCGACGCTCGACTGCGGAGGCCTGTGGAAACACCTCGCCGCACGCATCGGTGGTCGCGGGGGTGGTCGAGCTGATCGCGCGGAAGGTCGGCTCACTGCTGCCGTGGCCGATTGGGCCGCGCTGATCGCGGAACTATCTCCGTAGCGCGGTGTGCTCTCGAGACCGACCGACAGCGCGCTCGACGCGGCGTCAGGGAGATCCTCGAGGACATGCCGGCGCAGCTAGCTGGTCTTGAACGTCACGGACACCTGCTTCTCGTCCTTGTCCTTCGGGAACGAGGTGGCGGACAGGACGTTCTTGATACAGGCGCCGAGCGGCGTGCCGTTGAGGCCAGCTGGCTCGAGTGAGATCGTCTTCGCGCGACCATCCGTCGACACGACGATCACGACCTTGACGCCCGCGGGCGGCGCGCCGTGATCCTGAGCGCACTTGTTGATCCCGGGACGGTGCGCCTGGAGCGCAGTCGTGTACGGGTTGCCCTTCGGAGGCTGCGCAACCTTCGGGACCGGCTTGTCGGGCTTGAGGGGCGTCGGGGGGGGCAGTGAATCGGTCACCGGCTGTGGCGGCGTCGGATCGGCGGTTGGCGGCGACGTGACGGCCCGGTCGTCAGCCGACGACGACGACGTGATGTTCACGACGGCGGGCGCCTGCTGCCGCTGGTCCATCTGCTTCCAGACCAGGAACAGCGCGCCGCCGGCAATCCCGACCATCGCGATCGCGAGCAGCGGCCACACGACGCTGCGCCCCGACTTCGCGGGCAGCATCTGCGCTTGCGGCATCGACATCGCGGGCAGCGGCTGGATCGCGACGCCACTCACGCTCGATTCGTTGCTAAACGGTGGCGGCGTGACCTGGTTGGTGGTGCCGGAGAACTCCTTGCCGTCCTGTGGCGTCCGCGTCTGGCGGAACTCGACCGGCGCCTCGTTGATGGTCGAATCGACGGCCGGGAACTCGTCGTCCTCGTCGTCCTCGATCTGCGTCTCGGGAGAGTCATCGTGCGCGATCAGCGGCATTGTCGAGCGCATGCCCGACGCCGAGCGCGAGATCGAGGTCTGGACGGCCGCGTTGCGCTTGGAGATGTCGGCGGCGAACTCTTGGCGGATGAAGTCGCTGATCTCACCCTGCGACCACGGCCGGCCAATCGGCGCGAGTGCGTCGAGGATCGCGGTTCCGAACTGGCGCGCAGACTCGAACCGATTGTTCGGATCGCGGTCGAGCGCCTTCGACAGCACAGCGGCGAGGGCCTCCGGCACATCGGCGCGATAGCGGCGAACATCGGGAATGGGTTGCTCCATCACCGCGCGGAACGTCAGGTAGTCGGTCTTGCGCTGGAACAGCCGGCGCAGCGCGATCATCTCGAACGACACCACGCCGAGCGCGAACACATCCGCGCGGCGATCGAGCCCGCCGCCGCGCAGCTGCTCCGGCGCCATGTACGCGTACTTGCCCTTCACCGTACCGGTCTGCGTGTTCGACGAGGCGTCCTTGACCTTCGCGATGCCGAAGTCGAGGACCTTCGCGACGCCGGCCTCGGTGAGGAAGATGTT
>JAYUYE010000055.1:0-2191 GCA_043752985.1 Myxococcales bacterium | reverse complement strand
GGTCACCTGCTGTTGCTCGTTCCAGACACCCCACGTCGCCCCGAGCGCGACGGATAGCGTGTCGCCGAAATCCTCGGCCACCGATTCACCGCATGCCGCGTAGTTGCTGACGTAGCCGTACGGTAGCTCCGCGGCGCAAGAACCTCGGGGCAACGCGCACGCGGCCCTAGCTTCCGGGTACGTCTCCACGAACAACAAGGGAAGGGCGACACCGAGAACCTTCTGGTTGGTTCGCGAGATCTGAGCAAACTCATCGGCATACGCGAGGGCGTAACTCCCCGAGAGATAGTAGTTGTTGTAGTGGGCGAGCTCGTGGAACCAGAACCCAGCGCCACTCTGCAAGTTTGCACTCGGCATCATGATGGAGCCGAAAGGGCTGGCCAGTCCGCGGTCGCATTGCTGATAAACGCTGCCAGTTTCAATTCGGATCAATCCGAACAAGAAGTGAATCGGGACCACAACGTCGAAGCACCGGTCATACTTCGCGACGTCGTGTAACCACGTAGCGGCTCGACGAAGAAATTCGTACGGCAGGAGATTCCAGTACTTCTCGATCACGTCTACGTCTGCGCGACTCCACACGCCAGGGGTGTCCACCCGGAACACGGGGCCATCAAAACCATTGGCCATCAAGACAACAATGATTTCCTTGTCGGCGCCGCCGCCACGGATGTACATGAAGTCGACTCTTGGAAAGTAGGGTGTCGCGACATCGAGTGCCGACGCCAGGGTTTGCGGAACCGTCACCATCTTTCCGCCTCCCGAGCGAACGAGGTTCCAGACCGTCTGCGGATCCGTTCCACACATCGCTTGGAGGTAGAGATGTTTCACGGACCGGACTCGTGTGCCCGACACCCCGACGAGCCCGAGCAAGGATACGTCGACGGACCCGGCCTGGGTCCACGCCACGCTGGGGAGCTCGCGACAAGATCGTTCGGCGCGAGCCGTCGCCGGCATCGCTCCGAGTACCGCCATCACGCAAAACGCCAGGAGCAGTCTCCAGGCGGTCATCGCAGCACCGCCGGTTCCAGGCGATACGCCTTGTCGACAAGAGCTCGTCGATCCACGACAGATCCGCTCCGCGCTTCGAGCTCGGAGATTGCGCGATCGAGCGTCTCGAATCCCTCGAGGGTCTTCGCGCGGAGCTCGACCTGCCGCGCTGCGGCGGAATCCGCGGGGTTCCCCGAGTTGTACGCACCCGCGACGGTGATCATCGTCGCGATTTCCTCGCGGTCGTAGCCAGCTGCGCGCAACGCGTCGATCGCTGGGTTGAGCTCATCGGTCGCGGACATCATCGCGATGTCGATGCGCGCTTGGACCTGCGGCAACGTGATCAGCGGCCGTGGCTGTGGTTCCGCCAGCGCCAGCGCCACGTGGTCTTGCGAGCTGACCGAGCGACTCTCGTCGAGCTCTGCTTCGAGTCGCTGTTGCTGCGAGGGGGGCGGCGCCGTTGCACTGTTGCAACCAGCGAGGAGGATCAGGCTGAACCAGCAAGCCCGGCGTCTCCGCGCGAATCGAAATCGTGGATCGGGCCGGTTCTGCATGTCAGCCTGTTCAGCAGAATGCATGCCATCAGCGCACGCCTCGTCGGCGGGTTGTCCAGTGCGGATCCCGAGCAAGATTGACAGCTCTCGTGAACGCCCGTTGATGGCGACTCCTGACACCACTCACGGCAGCCCCCCCTTTAATGTACTGAGCCCTGGCCGGAAGGCTGGCTCCTCGACGGGCCACCAAGCACAAGGCAGGGCGCCTCGCGGGATTGTCTGCACGCTGGTCTCGCGAGACAACGTTTTGGCGGGCAAAGCCCGCACGATGCGCCCGAGGTCAGGGCGAAGGGCGCAGTCAGTCCGCGAGCTGCTCGAGGATCGCCTCGGCGATCGCATCGGCGAGCTGGCCCTGGACCTCGGGGGTCGCGAGCTCCTTGCCCTCGATCGGATGGTCGAGGAAGCCGACCTCGACGAGCACGGCGGGCATCGTCGCGCCGAGCAGCACGTGCTGCGAGTCCTGACGGACACCGCGGTCGCCGTCCTTGCCGCGGCGCTGGCCGAGCGAGCGCTGCATGCGCGCGGCGAGATCCGCCGCCTCCCACTGCGAGGAGCCGCGCTCGACGTCGTCGAGCATGTGCGCGATCTCCGGATCGAGGGTTCCGCGCGTGGTCTGCGTGTCACTGCGGAGTGCGCGGCCGTCGATG
>JAYUYE010000054.1:0-2191 GCA_043752985.1 Myxococcales bacterium | reverse complement strand
GAGTGGCCCCCACGCCCAAACCATCCGAAGCGGTTCGCATCGGCCAGGTCTTCCTGGGCAAGTACCGCGTCGAGTCGATTCTCGGCCAGGGCGGCATGGGCGTGGTCGCGGAGTGCACGCATCTCCAGCTCAACGAGCGGGTCGCGCTCAAGCTCTTGCGTCAGGATGTGCTGCTCGATCGTGACGCGGTCGAGCGGTTCAAGCGCGAGGGCCAGGCCGCCGTCAAGCTCAAGAGCGAGTACGTCGCGCGCGTGCGAGATGTCGGCGAGCTCGAGAACGGCACGCCGTTCATGGTCATGGAGTACCTCGATGGCCAGGACCTCGGGGTTCTGATCGAGGAGCGCGGCACGCTGCCAGCGCCGTGGGCGACCGAGCTGATCCTGCAGACCTGCGAAGCACTCTCCGAGGCGCACTCGTACGGCATCGTCCATCGCGACGTGAAGCCGACGAACCTGTTCGTGACGTGGCGGCCCGACGGCACCGCGCTGATCAAGGTGCTCGACTTCGGCATCTCGAAATCGGCCACGGGCACGGACATGCATCTGACGCAGACGCAGTCGCTGCTCGGCACGCCCGCGTACATGTCCCCGGAGCAGATGCGATCGGCGCGCCTCGTCGACTGCCGCACGGACATCTGGTCGCTCGGTGGCGTGCTCTACGAGCTGCTCGAGGGCAGAAAGCCGTTCGAGGCGGAGAGCTTCTCCGAGATGTGCGTCAAGGTCGCGGTCGATTCGCCGACGCCGATGGAGAAGACCGGCTTCGAGCTGCAGCAAGTCGTCTTGCGCTGCCTCGCGAAGTCGCCCGACCAGCGCTACCAGTCGATGGCGGATCTCGCGCGCGACCTCGTCCCGTTCACGCAGGACCCGCAGTCCGCGACGATGCTGGTCGAACGCATGCAGCGGATGCAGCGTCGCGGCGAGGGCAACTGGGAAGGCTCGACGGGCGTTGGAATGCGCGGCGTACCGCATCACGTGCGCGACGTCGGCAGCGCGCCGGTCCGGCAGTCGAGCCCGGCGATCGGCTGGCACGGCGGATCCGATCCGGCGGGCGCGCGCTGGCAGGGTCGAACGGATTCGGGGGAGCCGTCGGCGCCGATGTTCCGCACGCCCGTGCCGGGTTCGCTCGGTGGCGTCCCGCAGCGCTACACGGGGGCCGAGCCGTCCGCGCCCGCGATCGCGCCGAGCGAGTTTCATCCGATCCCGAAGGCGCCGCGCCGCCGCGTCGGCTTCGTGCTGCTCGGGTTCGCGCTCGCCGGCATCGCCGCGGTCGCGGTCGCGCTCAACATCGAACGCGGCGGCGAGACCAAGGCGACGGCCTCCGTCGTCGAGCCCGCGCCGGTGAAGGTGAACCCGGCGCCAGCGGTCGCGCCGACCGCGCCGACCGCGCCCACCGCGCCGACCGCGCCCGTCGTCGAGGACAAGCCGGTCGCGCTGACCGCGACAAAGACCGTCAAAGCAACGCCGCCCAAGATCACGAAGAAGGCGGCGAAGAAGGCCGAGGTCAAGAGACTGGATCCGGTTCCGAAGGAGACGCCTGTGGTGAAGCCCATCTGCGATCCGTTCGCGACCTCGCACGCGCGCCCTTGTCCGTGACCTGATACGATCGCGGTCATGACTGGACGCAGGCTGCGTGCTGCTGTCAGCGCGCTCGCGATTCTTGCCACCGCAGGCACGGTAGCCGCGGACGAGAAGACGCAACGCGCGGACAAGCTGTTCGAAGAGGGCAAGGCGATGCTCGACAAGAACCTCGCTGGCGCATGCGAGAAGTTCGAGGAGTCACTGCTGTTCAATGCTCAGGCGATCGGGACGCTGCTCAACGTCGCGCTGTGCGACGAGAAGCTCGGCCGCTACGCCTCCGCCGTCGCCAAGTTCACCGAGGCGCGCGACCGCGCCAAGGAACAGGGGATGGACGTCCACCGCAAGGTTGCCGAGGAGCATATCCACGCACTGGCCGACAAGGTGCCGCACGTGACGCTCAAGTTCTCGGTGCCTCCCCTGCCGCAGACATTGATCGTCATCGACGAGAAGCTCGTCCCGTTCGACGCGATCGCGAATCATCCGGTCGATCCAGGCGCCCACGACATCGTGGTCAGCGCGCCCGGCCACCTCGCGTACAAGGCGCACTTCGAGCTGACGGGCGGAGAGTCGAAGAACCTCTCGATTCCCCCGCTCAAGAAGTCGATCACCGTGCA
>JAYUYE010000053.1:0-2191 GCA_043752985.1 Myxococcales bacterium | reverse complement strand
CGTTCTTCTGCGCGGCGGCCTGCATCCGGATCCAGTCGCGGACACCGAGCGAGTTGATGAACGTGACGCCGGCGAGGTCGAGGACCAGGCGCCCACCCCGGGCGCGGCCGATGAGCTCGTGGAGGGCGGCTGCCTCGTCGATCGCGCCCGCGATCACGAGCGCATCACCCTGCGCATCGATGGTCATGCGTCCGCGCGTTTCCATGTTCAGGGTCGCTCCACGAACACGTTATACGAAGAGGCGGCGAGACGCTCCGTCGGAGGATGGCGGACGTCCACGAGGGCGATGATCTCGGTGCGCTTGCCGGGCGCGAGATTGAACACGAGGTGGTCGCACGACCGATAGGCGAGCGCGACGCCCATGCCGGCACCGCTGCCGTACTCGCGAACGTCGTTCTTTGCCAGCGAGCGCAAGATCGTGTCGCGGTCGAGGCTGCCGAACTGGTCGTTGACCTCGATCGCGAGGTAGCGCGCATCGCAGCCCCAGCGCAGCCGGACCTGGTGGCGACCATCGAGCTCGATGTCCTCGGCGCGCGGCAGCTCGCGGCGATAGTGCACGCCGTGGACATCGACCGGAGCATTGTGGACGGCGTTGGACAGCAGCTCGTCGGCGACGAGCATCGCCATCGAGGCGACCCGTGCGCTCTGGCCGCGGGCGCGGACCTGCTCGGAGAGGTGGGCGACGACATCGGCACGCTGACAGCCGCGGGTCAGCGTGATCGACTGCAGATCGGTGGCCCACAGGAGGTACTTCTCCGCGCCGAACACGTCGTTGCGGATCAGCTTCTGCGCGGTGATCGTGAGCTCCTCGGCGAGCACCGGCATCGGGTGGACGAGCAGGTTCGTGACCGCGCCCATGCCGAGGATCTTCGGCACCTGATCGACCGCTGCTCCACCGAGCAGGGTCATGCAGGCTTCGGCGCCGCGGGCCTTGGCGGCAGCGAAGAACTCGTCGATGCCGCGCGCCATCACCGCGCTGCCGTCGACCACGACGAGCACGGGCTGAAGGTGTGCGATCAACCGGGTTCCTTGATCGAGATCATCGGCGACGTCGACCGTGTATCCGGTGACGCCGAGGATGCGCTGGACGATCCGCTGCGTCTTGCGATCCGGGTGAACGATCAGGATGGAGGGCACGCGAGCCGTCATCGTACTAGATCCCACTTCCGCCGCGGCGGTTCCGCCACACAAGCGCGGCGCAGAACACCGTTGCGATCGCGGTGCTGACAAACAGCAGGGTGAAGATGGGGCCGAGCTCGCCGCCCTTCGAGTCGTACATCCGGGAGATCACCAGCTCCTGCACCACCGGGCCAGAGCTGCCGAATCCCGAGATCACGGCTGTGGCAAAAGTCGCGCGATACCGCCCGCCGACATCCATGGCTCCAGCACCGCTGAGCAGCGCATCCGGGCCATACAGCGTGAACCCGACGAGGAAGAGCAGGATCGTGAACGGCCAGACGCCGCTCGTCCCGAACATCACGAGAGCCGCGGTCGCGGCGGTCATGCCGATCATCATGATCAGCGCGACGCCTGCGCGCTTGCTCCGGAAGTAGCGGTCCGACAGCCAGCCGGTGATGAATACGCCCGGCAGGCCACCGAGCTCGAACGCCGTCGCGTACACGTTCGCGGCTGCGTTGCCCAGCGCGTAGTTCTTCACGAGGAAGTACGTTGCCCACGACCACACCGCGTAGCGGACGAACTTCGCGAAGAAGTAGAAGCCCGAGACCAGGAACAAGTTGATCCACGAGCTCCGTGACAGCCCCATGTACCCGACCTGGCGGGCTTCGGGGACCTTCGACTCGTCGACCTCGGTGACCGGATCGTCGATCGACGGCAGCCCGACGTCCTCGGGCAGGTTGCGCTGGAAGAAGTAGTACTGGATCCAGACCGCCGCGAGCACGATCGCGCCGGCGAAGAAGCACCATCGCCACGGCGACGGCATTCCCTCGTCGCGCAGCGACAGCACCCAGCCGAGCACCCATGCCGAGCTGAGCGCACCGACGGTGAAGTTGGTCGACCACACACCCATCACGCGCCCGCGCTCGTGCTTGTGGAACCAGCCCGCCATCGTGCCGACGTTGCCGGACCAGCCGGTCGCCTGCGCGAGGCCGTTGACGCCGATCAATCCCGCCCACAGCCACGGGTCGAGCGTGACGCCCATCGCGACCGTGCAGGCGATCGACAGTGCCAT
>JAYUYE010000052.1:0-2194 GCA_043752985.1 Myxococcales bacterium | reverse complement strand
ACTACTCCGCGAACGACGTCGCGTCCGCGCTCGCCGTGATCGTGGGCGCTCCGGTCGCCGTCGAATGGGCGCCCCTCGAGACAGTCGTCTCGACGATGACGTCGTTCGGCGTCTCGCCGCAGGTCGCCGAGCTGTTCCGGGAGATGTACGAAGGCATCACGGCCGGCCGCGTTGCGCCCGAAGGCGGAACGGCCCGTGCGATGGCCGGCAGCGTGACGATCGACGAGACGCTGCGAGGGCTGCTCAATCACTGACTCGCGGCCAGCGATGAGCGAGACTTGCGCATGATCCGCGCGGTCCTGTTCGATCTCGATGGCACGCTCGTCGACTCTCTCTCGGACATCGCATCGGCGCTCGCGGCGGCACTCGCCGATAACGGCCTCGCGCGGCCCTCGCTCGATACGGTTCGCACCTGGATCGGTGGCGGTGCACGCAACCTGATCGCGAACGCGATCGATGCCGCGCGCCTCGCGCCCGACATGGTCGATGTCGTGCTCGCGCGGTTTCGCGCGCATTATGCAGCGGCACCGATCATCGAGACCCGCCTTTACCCCGGCATCGCCGAGGTGCTCGAGCAGCTCGTGATCGCGGATCTGCGACTCGCGGTGCTGACCAACAAGCCGCACGATCTCGCGGTCCGGATCTGCGGCCCATTGCTGGCGCCGTGGCCGTTCGGATTGATCGTGGGGCAGCGCCCCGGCGTCGCTCTCAAACCCGATCCAGGTGCCGCGCTCCAGATCGCCGCCGAGCTGGGCGTGCCGCCCGAGGACTGCGCGTTCGTCGGCGACTCCGCCGTCGATCTCGATACCGCGCGCGCCGCCGGCATGCGTGGCGTCGGCGTGTCGTGGGGGTTCCGCCCACGCGCCGAGCTCGAGGCGTGCAATCCATGGCTGATCGTCGATGATCCGGCAGGGCTGCGCGCGCTCTTGACCTGATCACGTGTCGCTGTTCGGCCGGTTGCGCTCGCGCTGCTTGCCGAGCTGCGAGTCGAGCATGCGCGCCATCTTGTCCACGGCGGCCTCGACAGCGACCTCGAGGTCCGACGCGTGATGCTTCACCGCAACGGGCGGCCGGCCTTCCACGCGCACTTCGACTGTGCACCGGATGTCATCGCCGCCCGTTTTTGGGCCGTTCTCGTCGGCCAGGTGAACCTCGACCGTGGTGATCTGGTCGCGGAATCGGTCCAGCCCGCCCTCTACAGCGGCGGTGACGATGGTGCTCAAACGATCGCTGCCCTGGATGTTGTCGTCGTGCCTGATCTGGACTTGCATGCCCGTCCAACGATGCGAACTGCGTACCAGGCGCCCGGTGCGGGTTTCTTTGAGCGTTGACAACCCCGGGACCCACCAGCATCCTCCGCCCCTATGCTGTCGACGCTGACCCGCGCTTTGTGCCTCCTGTTCCCCCTCGTCATCGCGTGTGACAAGGGGCCGACGAAGTCGAGCTCGCAACCGCCCGCGGTCGCGGCCATTCCAGCCGTCACGTCATCGGCGACCATCCCCGAGGGCACGAAGTTTGGCGCTGGCGTCACGCTCACCGACACGGTTGCGGTCGACGCGATCCTCGCCGACCCGAACGCCTACAAGGGCAAGACGGTCCGCGTCGAAGGCATGGTCACCGACGTCTGCCCGAAGCGCGGCTGCTGGTTCGAGCTCGCGGGCTCGGCGCCTGGCCAGAAGCTCAAGTTCAAGGTCACCGACGGCGACATGGTCTTCCCCATGGATGCGAAGGGAAAGGTCGCGATCGCGCAGGGCGAGGTCGCGGTCCGCGAGCTGACGCTCGAGGAGACCAAGCAGAACGCAGAGTACGAGGCCAAGGAGTACGGCAAGGCGTACGACCCCGCGAGCATCACGACCCCGAAGATCGTCGTCCGCATCGACGGCACCGGCGCCGTCTTCCGCGACAAGATCTAGTCCCGTGCGGTGGCGGCACCTGTTTCGGGTGGTGCACCGCGACATCGGCTACGTCGCGGTCGCGCTGACGCTCGCCTACGGTCTGTCAGGCATCGCGGTCAATCATATCGACGACTGGAACCCCAACTACTCCTACACGGAGCGCAGCGTCGACATCGGCGCGTTGCCCGCCGGCTCGCTCGCCGACAAGGAAGCCTACGTCATCACGAAGCTCGGCCTCGACCGCAGCCAGGTGCGCGGCCACTTCCAGGAGACGGCGACCGAGCTCCGGGTGTTCCTCG
>JAYUYE010000051.1:0-2195 GCA_043752985.1 Myxococcales bacterium | reverse complement strand
CGCGCTCGGGGTTCGTCGTACCTACACGATCTGCCACGTGAGCTGGAGGCTCTTCATCAGGCGATCGACCGCCGCGTCCAGGCTGCGGTTCTCGTTCTGACCAGGGTGGCATCGATCTGCATCCAAGCTCGCTGATTCGGGCTCAGGACGGTCCCTGCGGCATCTCCTTCAACTTCCACAGCGGCAGCAGCAAGACCGGCGGAACGAGCCCGATCAGGACGCCGACCCACACCGCGTTGCGCGTCCCGGCCGCCTCGGCGAGGAACCCCGCGATCAGCGCACCGATCGGAAGCAGGCTCGCGGTGACGACGTGGATCGCCGCGTTCGCTCGACCGAGGATCTCCTTGCGCAGCACCGTCTGGCGCAGCGTCACCGCCTGGATCACGAACGCGACCGAGAAGCCGTCACTGAGCAGCTGGTGAGCGATCAAGAACGCGATGATCACGGCGAACGGTCCGTCGGCGAGCGGGATGAACAGTGCGCACACGAGGCTCAGCGCCGACGTCATGACGAGCGTGCGGCCGAGGCCGACCACGCGGACGAACACGCGCGACAGCAGTGCACCGCCGAGCGCGCCGACTCCACCAAACGCGATCACGACGCCGAACGTCGCGGTATCGAGGTGCAGCACGCGCAGACAGAACGGCGTGTAAAGCGCCATGAAGAACCCGCCCGACAGCGACCACACCATGTGACTGATCACGATCGGCCGGACGACCGGATGGCTGAAGACGGCGCGCATCCCGATCTCCAGATCGCTGCCGCGCATGCTCGCGGCCAACGATGCGGTCGGTGCGACCTCGGGCGTGATCACCTCGCGGGTCTTGATCTGGCCGAGCATGAACGCGGACCACAGGTACGTGGCCGCATCGATCGCGACTGCGAACGGTGCGCCGAATGCCGCGATCAACAGACCCGCGCTCGCAGGTCCCGTGATCTCCGCGATCGCCTCGGTCGCCTCGATCTTGGCGTTGCCCTCGGCGAGCTGCTCCTTGCCGATCAACGCCGGCAGATAGGCGTTGTCGGTGATCGCGAACAGCGCGCTACACGCGCCGACCACAGCTCCCACGACGATCAACTGCGCGACCGACAGCAAGCCGATCGCCCAGCTCACCGTCAATGACGCCACCGCCCCCGCGCGGATCAGGTCGGCGGCGATCAGGATCCGCCGCTTGTTGCCGCGATCGACGAACCCACCGGCGAACAGCGCGAGGACCACACCTGGCGCGAGCTGCAGCGTGACGAGCAGGCCGATGACGCTCTCCGACTGATCGAGCATCGCGATCGCAATGATCGGTAGCGCCGTGCGTGTGATCCGCGAGCCATACGCGCTGATCGCCTGAGCGGCCCACAGCCGCAGGAAATCGGCGTGGCGCCACAACGTCGAGCGCTCGGTCACCGGGCCAGTATACGCGGGTCGGTTGATCCGCAATCGGGTCGGCCGTGATCGCGCGACGGATGCTGACAGCGCGCCGCTCGCACTCTAGAGTCACAGCATGAGCGTGATCAGGGAGTGCCACGTCCACGGCGGAGCCGGGGTGGCCTTCGTGTGCTCGCATATCCGCGACGCGCTCGCGACCGGGACCGCGGTCCCCGCGTGGTCGACGTATCCGTGGCGAAAGATCGATGACTACATCGTGCTGCGCATGTGCGCGACGTGCGTCACTCAGCAGCGGTTGCCGATGCCCGCGCGATCGATCGATGTCGATCATCACGACCTCGAGTCGTTCGTGACCGAGGCGATCTGCGAGGCATGCTTCGCTTCGCGCGCCTCGGAACCCTGAAGGGGAGCGGAGCTCAGGAGCGCGCGGGGCACGCGAGCGCGGCGCCCATCCCTGCTCCGCGCCGGTCGTAGACTGCGCGGCGATCGTCCCGGATCTATCGATCAGAGCTGCACGGCGCTCGTCCCGGATCCGCGTGGGTCAGAACGGAATGTCGTCGTCGGGGCCGCCACCACCGCCGCCGCCGCCACCGCCGTAGCCGCCGAAGTCGCCGTCGCCCGGAGGCGGCGGACCGTCATCGCGTCCGCCCTTGCCAGCACCGGGGCCGCCCTCGCCCTTGCCGCCACCGAGGAACTGCACGTCGGCAGCGATGATCTCGGTGATGTACTTCTTGTTGCCCTCTTTGTCGTCGTAGGTGCGGGTCTGGATCCGTCCCTCGACGAAGACCTGGCGGCCCTTCGAGAGGTACTTCGA
>JAYUYE010000050.1:0-5675 GCA_043752985.1 Myxococcales bacterium | reverse complement strand
GGTCGGGTGCGGTGCGGGCGATGCCGAGTGCGGACAGCGAGTGATACGTCTGCAGCACCGCGAGTGGCCGGCCCGTGGCGCCCTCGATCGCGGCGAGTGCTGGATCGGTCGAGACCGTCGGCGCGAACACACCGGCGAACAGCCGCGGCGTGCAGTCCTCGTCGGCGAGGCCGTCGCCGTCATCATCGGTGGCGTTGCCGCACTGCTCTCCGTACGCGAGTGACCCAGCGCCGTCGGTCGCGGTCGTCGCGTCGGTCGCTGCGTCGGTCGCTGCATCCGGTCCGATATCGGCACCGGTGCCCGAGCATGCGGCAGTGCAGGCGGCGATCGCGGAAATTAGAACCAGTATTCTCATTTAGAGATGGACTCTAGCCCGCGCCTCGCCCGAAAGGGAAGCGGAAGCGTTGGAGAGCCCACTTGCGGGCACCCAGCCGCAGGCTGCGCGGCGGTGACGAGCGGCGCGCCACCTTCGGCGGTGATCGCGGCGAGCCGATTCCGCGGTGGCTGATCCGGTTGGGCTCGCCGGCTAGTTGGTGAGCCGCCCGACGTTTGTAACGCCTGCGCGCGGCTCAGTCATCGTCCGCGTGGCCGGTGAGCTTGAGCTTGTTCTTCGCCGCCTTCGCGAGCTTGCTGCGCGGGCGGTCCTCGATGATGCCCCTGAGGAGCTCGGCGCCGAGCTCCTCGTTCGAGCCGTCGCGTGACTCGAGGAGACGGAAGCCGAGGGCGTAGATCGCCTCGTCGGAGACTTCCTTCTCTTTCGTCAGCTGCTTCGCGACCGGATAGCCCTTCGCGGCGAGCCGCGCGAACTGCTCGAATACGGGATCGTTGGTGTTCGTGGTGCGGAGCAGGCCCTCGCCCGCGGCCTCGAGCGAGAGCAGCGCGAGGAAGAACCGCTGCTCGTCATCGATCGCCGTGTCGATGTCGGCGCGCGAGCGGAGCAGCGGCTTGAGGCTACCGAACGCCTCGACGCTCTTGCCCTGCTTGCGCAGGCGCTTCGCGCGCTCGAACAACAGCTCGACATGCTTTGCCGGCGCGACGTCCGCGATCAGCTCTGCGAGCACGCGCTCGATCACGATCTGATCGGCGGTCGCCTTGCCCTTGAAGTGGACGTCCATGTACTCGCGCACCCGCTCGACCAGCTCCTCGACGGCCTGGTTCGACACGTTGCCGCGATGTGAACGCACGACGCCGGCGAACCTGCGAGCGACTTGCTCGTCCTTCGTCGCGAGCAGCGCACGGGTCACGGGCAGCACGCACTCGGGCGCCTTCGACAGGCCACGCGCGGCCGCATCGCGTGCGGTCGGCTCGTCGCCGGCGAGCGCCTCGACCAGCGCCTTGATCCCGGCCGCACCACCGCCGGCGGGCATCCGCTCCATCGCGAGGCGCTGGGCTGCGGGGTTCTTCGACTTCGCGAGCCTGGAAAACGTCTTCGCGAGCGACTCGGGGATCCGCGCGCCGCGCAGCGTGTCGACCGCGGACTGCGCAACGGTGATGTCGTCACCGTCGGCGAAGTCGATCAGCGCCTCGATCACTTTCTCGGTGCCCTTTGCCTCGCTGGTCGCGACGATCCGGCGCAGACCGGCGATCGCGGCGAGCCGGATCGGCCGCGGCTCCTCGGGGTCGGCGTACTTGAGCAGCAGCGACTGCGTCGACGGGCGCGCGAGGTATCCGATCAGGCGGAGCAGGGCGCCGAGCTCGGCCATGCCGTGAACCACATCGGGTGCGCGCAGGGGATCGGCGGCGTGGCCGTTGGTGTGTCCGTTCGAGCCGGTCTTGGCGGCCTTCTTCTTCGACGCCTTCGCTGCTTCCTTCACGGCGTCGGCGGCGGACTTCTGCGCCCGCGTCCACGCCTTGCCGAGCTCCTTGTTCGCCTCGCTGGCGCGCTCCACGGCGGCCTTCTCGATCTGGTTCGCGAGCCGCTCGTTGCCCTGATCGAGCTCGTGGCGGATCAGCTGCAGCGCCTGCTCGCCAAACTCATGGTCGGCAAGCTGGTCGAGCACTGCGTCGATCGCGGGCTGGGTCTGACGACGAAGCAGCAGCTGCGCCATCACGCGGCGAGCTGCTACCGGTCCGTTCGCGACTTCCTTGCGCAGCGTCGACTCGGCGGCGGCGCCCTGCTGCGCCAGCACCTGGGCGGCGCGCTCGGCGAGTCCTTCGTCCCCACTGTGGAGGAGCGGAACGAGCTGCGCCGAGATCCCGACGGCGCCCATGTCCGCGAGACCGTCGAGGGCGATCCGCCGGACGACGCCATCGTCATCGGCGAGCCGACCGGTGAGCGCGGCCTCGACCGACTTGTCGCCCTTGCCGACCGCCGACAGCACGGTGGCTGCCGCAGCCCGAAGGTCGACTCGCTCCGAATCGAGCAGCTCGATGATCGCTCCGCCTAGGTTTCTCGC
Organism: Myxococcales bacterium; assembly: GCA_043752985.1. Classification (GTDB taxonomy): domain Bacteria; phylum Myxococcota_A; class Polyangia; order Haliangiales; family Haliangiaceae; genus JABFXX01. The sequence continues at coordinate 3,279 of JAYUYE010000050.1, read as the reverse complement.
CATGGATGCCCTCTGGCGACGGAACGTACCGACGCCACTCACGCGTTGTAAAGGCCGACCGCCCACCCGGCGAGGCCGGCGAGGGTCAGGGTGGCACCGACCAGGGCCGGGCGACGGCGCGGCCGACCGGTGTCGTCGATTCCTGTTCGGACCACGATCGCTATCCCGGCGATCCAGGCGGCGAGTCCGAAGATGGCGAGGATCACGGCCCCGGTGCCAGGGCGCGGGTCGCGAGCGAGGCGCTCGGTGTGGAATCGCCGTCGCGTCTCCGCGTCGGTGCCGCCGGCTGCCGCGCCGTCCGGTTCACGCGATGCGAGGTCTGCGATGCGCTCGTTCGCGACGGCGAGGTCGTCGGCATGTGGCGTCCACAGGTGGCGCGTCGCGAGCGCGGCGCTGCGCACCGCACGCCACGCTCCGATGCGTCGAGCGCGGAGAGCGGGGCTCGGATTCACGGTGTCACCGATCGCCTTCGCGGTCGCCATCGCGATCAGCCGGGCATACGCCTCGTCGACATGCGGAGCGAGCGGGAGGTACCAGCGCGCAGACGCTTCCCACGCCGCGATTGCGTCATCGGTTCGTCCTGCGGCGGCGGCCTCGTCGCCTTCGGCGAGCGCGCTGCGGCCTTCGACGACCACGCGGATCGATAGCGACCCGAGCGACGCAACCACGATCGCGACGACGATCAGCGCTTTCTTCACACGAAGTCCCGACGCTGGAACAGCAGGGCCGCGAGCGCGAGCAACCCGATGATCCAGCCGAGACCGTGCAGGCTCGCCATCGCGACGTAGCCCCACGACACGAAGTCCGCGTGGACGCTGACGTGCTCGCCGTCGATCGTGCGGCCCGACACGGCGAACAGATGGAGGTCGGGGACGATCTCGAGCGTGATCTTCGTCAGCGTCCGGATCCACGGCGCCGCGTCGCGCGAGGCTGCCTCGATCTCGGGCGTGACCCGCCCGAAGCTCCACATCGCGAGCGCGAAGATGCCCGACATGAACGGGCTCGAGAACGAAGAGAAGAAGATCGCGATCGCGGCGACAGTGAGCACCTCGAACCATGCGAGCACGACCGCCTTGAGCACCGCGGTCGACACGCCGACGTCCTGGATCAGCAGCATCACGACCATCGCGACCGCAAACAGCGCGACCAGCACGGTCAACACGAGCACCATTCCGAGGTACTTGCCGGCGACGAACTCCCAGCGTTCGATCGGCTTGGAGACGATCGCGTGGATCGTTCGACGCTGGACCTCGGTGTAGAGCAGGAACACACCGAGGAAGATCGCGGTCAGCGAACCGAACAGCGAGATGCCGGTGATGCCGACGTCACGAGCGACGCGCGCTTGCTCGTTCGTGACCATCTCACCGAGGACGACCGCGAGGAGGTTGGCGCCGATCACGAGCACCAGGATTCCGTAGAGCACGCGGATCCGCGCCGCCTCGCGGAACGTGTTGAGCGCGATCGCCCAGATCCGTCCGATCACGCGGCGGTCTCCTTGGTTGCCTTCGGCTCGTCGGCGAGCGCGACCTCGCGGAGAAACAGGTCTTCGAGTGTCTCGTGCCGCGGCGTGACCTGGACGATCTTCGCGCCGGCGGTGTGCGCGCGTGCGAGCCAGGCATCGACATCCGCATCGGCGGGCAACGTCAGCGACAGCTCGTCGCCGTGGCGCCGTACGCGATCGGCGCCCGCGGTCAGCTCGCCGGGCTCGATCTCGGCCGGAAGGCGAACCGTCACATCGATGCCGAGGATCGTCTTGCGCACGAGCTCGTTCGGCGTGCCGTGCGCCTGGAGCTGGCCGCGCGCGATGATCGCGACGCGATCCGTGATCGCCTCGACGTCACTGAGGATGTGGGTCGAGAAGAAGACGGTCTTCCCCTGATCGCGCAGCTCGACGATCAGGTCGCGGACTTCCTTGCGGCCGATCGGATCGAGCCCGGACATCGGTTCGTCGAGCACGACCAGCTCGGGGTCGTTCATCAACGCCTGCGCGAGGCCGGCGCGCTGGAGCATTCCCTTGCTGAACTTCTTGAGGCTCTGCGACTGCGCGCGCTCGAGGCCGACGCGCGCGATCAGCTCGCCCGCCCGCTGCTTGCGCACGCTCGCCGACAGCCCGAACAGCCGGCCCGCGAGATCGAGCAGCTCGCCGACGGTGAGGTAGTCGTAGAAGTACGGCGACTCGGGGAGGAACCCGACCTTGAACCGGGCCTGCCGGCTCGGGATCGCGTGGCCGAGGATCGTCGCAGAGCCCGTCGTCGGCCGGATCAGGCCCATCAGGGTGCGGATCGTCGTGGTCTTCCCGGCGCCGTTGGGACCGACAAACCCGAAGATCTGGCCGCGCTCGACGGAGAAGCTCACGCCGCGCAGAGCCTCGACCTTCCGCCGGGCCAGCGGGGTCCGGTAGGTCTTCACCAGGTCTTTGACGTCGATCGCGAGGTCACTCAAGCGCCGCGAGAATAACGCATCAGCGGATGGTGTAGACGAACGTGACCATGCCGCAGACCGGCATTGGCGTTCCGTTGACCGTGTACGGCTTGTAGCGCCAGGCGCGCGCCGCGGCGACCAGCTTGGCGTCGTACGCCTCGTACTTGGTCGAGCCCACGACCGAGACCGTGGAGATCCCACCGTCCGCGGCGATGCACAGCTTGAGGGTGCCGACGCTGCGCTCCCTGCCATCGCGCAGCATCATGGTCTTCACGGTGTCGGGTGCATGGACCTGGGTCTCGCCCGAGACACGCAGACCCTGGAGCACCGTCGGTGGAACCATCAGTGTCTTGACCTCGACCTTGCACGCCGTCGAGCAGCCGTCCCCCGCCCTGGTGTTGCCGTCGTCGCAGGTCTCGCCGGACTCGGTCGATCCGTTGCCGCACATCGGGGCGCCACCGCCGGTGCCCCGGGTCCCGTCGGTGCAGCCCATTGCATCGTCGCAGGTCTCGCCGCCCGGTGGCCCGTCGGTGTCCCCGGTGCTCGAGCCCTTGCCCGCGCCGTCGCCGAGCTCGCCCGTCGTCGCGGCCGCCGCGATCTGGGGCGCCTTGACCTCCTTCGGTACCGGCTGGGCGTCCTTGACGACGCGCTTCTTCTTCTTCTCGAGCTTCTCGGGAGCGGCCTTGGACGACCCGCCCTCCGGGTCTGCGCCCGGCGGGATCATGACGCCGAGGGCGAGCGACGCCTTGTACGGATGATCGAGGCGCTCGATGCGCCAGACCCCGGCGACGACCAGCCCGATGCCGAGTCCAGCGTGGGCGAGGAGGGAAACTGTGATCAGCCAGCGTCGGTTCATGA
>JAYUYE010000049.1:0-5680 GCA_043752985.1 Myxococcales bacterium | reverse complement strand
CGCGGGACGTCGCTCGACGAGCTGCCAATCGTGCGCGCGCACCTTGCGCAGTTTCGCGAGGCGCTCGAGCCGAAGCCGGCCGGGTGGGTCGGGGCGTGGCGCGGCCGCAAGCCAGGCACCTATGAGTGGCACGAGCTGCAGGATCCGGTGGGGCCACTGGTCAAGGCGCACGCACCGCGCTTGCTGTATCAGGACATCCAGACGTCGCCTGCATGCGCGCTCGATCGCGATGGGGACCTCGTGCCCGATACGACGGTGTGGATGCTGCCGACCGACGACCGCGTCGTGCTCGCGGTGCTGAGCTCGCCCCTCTACGGGTGGTATGCGCGACGACGGTTTCCGCCGGCGCTCAACGGTGCGGTACGCCCGAAGCGCGAGTACATGCGAGCGCTGCCGATGGCGCAGCCCGAGGCTGCCGGGGCGCGCGCGATCGTGGAGCTGGTCGATCGCAGGCTCGCAGCAGTCGCGGCAGACGACTGCACACGCCTCGAGCGCGCGATCGCCGATGCCGTGCTCGATGCGTACTCGCTGTCCGCCGCCGAGCGGAAGCTGATCACGTCGCGCTGAGCGGGAGACGGAGCACGAGGTGCGAGCCGTCCGCCAGGCAGTGCAGGCTGCCACCGTCGCGCCCGAGCACAAAGGCTGCGAGTGCGATCGACTCGGGTGCCTCGGGGGGAGGCGAAGGTGAGCAACCGAGGCGAAGCTCGACGTGCGAGCCATCGATCTGCGCGGAGACGGCGAGCGTACGACCGCGACCCAGTCCGGCCGCCACGTCGAACGCGAGCGAGAGGGCATGGATCGTCGATGGCGAAGCGACGTCGAGCGTCGCTTCGACAAGGGTGCCTGCGAGGGTGACGTAGACGCGGGCCGAGGCGCGGTCGAGGACCTCGCGGAGCGCGACGGCGGTACGCGCCGACGGCTTGGTCAACGCGCGGTTGACGTTGAGGAGGGCGAGCACCTCGCGGAGCGCCTCGAGTGCGGTCTCCGCGGCACGGGTGATCTGTTCGTTGCCCCCGGCGAGCTCGCCGATCTCGTCCACCGACATCATCAGGCTCTGGAGCTTGGACGCGACGTCATGATGAAAGCCTGGCGCGCGCGAACCCACGAGCGCGAGGTGCATCAGCTGCTCGATCGCAGCGGATGGGTGCCGTGTGCACGGCTGGCCTTGGTCGTCGCGGTGATCGGTTATCACGAACGCTTCTCGAGCGCGATCGTGAGCCCGACGAGCCCGAGCTCGGCAGCCTCGCGCCAGGGGTCGGCCGTCACGACGTACACCTCATCGCCGCCGCGATCGACCCGCGAGATGCCCGGATACTCGGCTTCGAGTGCGCCGCGCAAGGCCTCGCGGCGTTCGCGACGTTCACGATCCCCCGACATCGCGATCAACTCGCGGTTGCGCTCGACGGCGGAGCGTACCGTCTGACGGAGCACGTCGTTGTCGAACGGCTTGTTGAGGAACTTGAAGATCTCGCCCTGGTTGATGCCGTCGATCGCGGTCTCGAGAGTGCGCTTGCCTGTGAGCAGGACGCGCACGGTCTCGGGACGAACGCGGCGCGCATGGCCCGCTAGCTGGGCGCCGGTCATCTCGGGCATGTCGTAGTCGGAGATGAGGACCGCGACCTCTTCGGTAGAGATCCAGCCGAGCGCCTCGCTCGCCGACAGGGTCGAGCGGATCTCGAAGGCTTCGCGCTTGAGACAGCGCACGACGGTGGCGAGCATTGCCTCGTCATCATCGACGCACACGACGAGAGGGAGCTTGGTGGTGGACATGATCAGCTCGACAACCAGCGGCGCCAGCCGCGACGATCGGTGACGCGCTCGATCTCCTCGAGCGCAACCAGCAGCGCGCGCATCCCAGGGAACCGAGCTTGCGGCGTCTTCTGGAGACAGGTGGTCACGAGGTCCGCGAGCTTCGGCGGCAAGGGACCATGCGGACTCTCGACCGGCGGCACCGGCGCGGTGATGTGCATCATGCACAGCGTCCGCAGATCGGGGCTCTGAAATGGCGGGTGACCGGTGAGCAGCTCGAACAGAACCGCACCGAGTCCGTACTGATCAGACCGATCGGAGGCAGCCAGGCCGCGCAGCTGCTCCGGAGAGATGTACGCCGGCGTGCCGAGCACGAACTCGGGAATCTCGTCCTGCAGTCCCTCACCTGCGAGCTCGGCGAGCCCGAAGTCGACGAGCTTGACGTGGAGGTCGGTGGTGCCGAGCACGAGTACGTTCGACGGCGTGACATCGGCGTGGATCACGCCGCGCTCGTGCGCCGCAGCGAGCGCAGTCGCCAGCTGGCGCGCGATCGTCACGACTTCCGCCGGGGGCAGCGCTCCGCGACCGACGCGATCCGCGAGGCTCTCGCCCTCGAGCAGCTCCATCACGAAGTACGGCCGCCCATCGGGCATGTGGCCGAAGTCGAATACGTCGACGATATTCGGGTGGCGGACGCGCGATGCCGTGCGAGCTTCACGGAGGAATTTCTCGGCGGCGGTCGGGTCGCGCTCGACGACCTTGCTGCGCAGGACCTTCAGGGCGTACGGCCTTCCGAGCGCCACATGGTCGACCCGGAACACGGTCCCCATCCCGCCTTCGCCGAGGAACTCGATCACCTTGTAGTGACCGATCACGTCTCCGGGGTCCGGCCCGATCGCCGTGATCGCCCCGCTCTTCCGCAAGTGCGAGAGCACCATCACGTCGGCGCGCAGGTTGGTGCCGGGACGAACGGTGATCAGCACGTCTGCGTCACGGGTGCCGGAACGCACCGGGAGAACGGCGCTCGACGGGTGGCCGGCAGCGAGATCCAGCTCGGCGAGGAACGCGAGCCGGGCGATCACCGCGGTGCCGAGGGACGCTTCGAGCGGCGTGGTCGACAGCACGGCGCTGCCGCGCTCGAGGGTGATGACGTAGAGGTCGTCATCCATCGGCATGGGCTCGATGAACACCGCGTCCGCGTCCGCGCGGATTGCGGCCGCGAGTGTGATCTCGGCGACCTTGCAAGGGTCAACCAGGCGACTGGCCTCAGTGTACGGCTCGCTGCCCATCCGCGGGAGCCATGATACTACAAGGACCATGTCCGCCGATGCCGCTCCGGGCAGCGAATCCGAACCAAGCGGCGGACGCGTGCTCGTTGTCGACGACGACGAGCTGATCTGCCGGCAGCTTGCGTCGGGTCTCGCGAGCGCGGGCTATCAGGTGGTCACGGCTCACGATGGCGCAGGAGCGATCGTCCAGGCCGAGAAAACACCGCCAGATATCGCGATCGTGGACCTCGAGATGCCGACCAGCGGCCTCGACGTCATCCGCCATCTCAAGCAGATGCACGGGACGGCCGTCCACGTGATCGTGATGACCGGGCACGACGACGAGCGCCGCCGTAACGACGCGTTCGATGCCGGCACCGATGATTTTGTCGTCAAGCCGACCCCGCTATCCGAGCTCAAGCGCCGGGTCGCGGTCGCCCTGCGCAAACAGCGCGCGTTCGTCGAGGTCCGGCTCTCCAAGGAAGTCGCGGATCGCCGGATGACGTACGGCGCCGAGGCGAGCGCTCTGCTCGCGCACGATCTCAACAACAGCCTCGCCGTCTCGCTGTCGAACCTCGAGTACCTGTCCGAGGAGCTCAAGCTCGATGCGGACCAGCAAGACGCGTTTGGCTCGACGCTGCGCGCGCTGCGCCGGATGAGCGGGCTGGTCGCGAACTTCGTCGACGTGGCGCGCTTCGAGGATGCCGCGGTCAAGCCGATCGTTGCACCCGTGCGCGTCCGCAAGCTCCTCGGCTCCGTGTTCGACGTCAACCTCGCCGCTGCCAAGCAGGGCGTGCGGTTCGAGGTGGTCTGCGACGACGACTTCGAGAGCCGGTTCGATGTTGCGCTGATCGAGCGCGTGCTCCACAACCTCGTCGGCAATGCTTCGCGCTACTGCAACGCGGGTGGTGTCGTGACGGTCTCGTGCAAGCGGTGGAATGACTTCGGCAGCACCGAGCTGGCGGTGACGAACACCGGTCCGCAGGTCTCGGAGTTCGTCCGCGAGAACTTGTTCGGGAAGTACGTCCGAGGCGGCGGCGGCAAGCGCGGGATGGGTCTGTACTTCTGCCGGCTCGTCGCGGAAGCGCACGGCGGGAAGATCGAGTACGAGGTAGCCCCGGTCGGGCCGAGCTTCGTGATTCGTCTCCCTGGCCGAGCCTGACAGGCGGTCCGAGGGGGGTACAAGTTCGCGCCGTGCGGTCGACTTGAGCAGGTGGGACCCAGGACAAGTCCGTGATCGAGAGCATTGTGGCAACTACGCAAGGACGAGTACTGGTCGTTGACGATGACCCCGCCATGCGTCGCACGTGTGCGCGGGCTCTCGGCCACGATGGCTGGGATGTCGTCCTCGCCGAGAGCGGAACTGCCGCGATCGGACTCGTGCGCAACCGCGCCGAGGCGTTCGACTGCGTCGTGTCTGACGTCCACATGCCCGAGGTCGACGGCTTCCAGCTCGTCGCCGAGATTCGCAAGCACGACGACGACATTCCGGTGCTGCTGATGACCGGTGATCCATCGCTCGATGGCGCCGTCCGCGCGATCGATACCGGCGCCGTCTCGTATCTGTCCAAGCCGTTCGATCACGAGATGCTGGTCACGGCGGTCGCGCGCGCGGCTCGCCGCCACGGTGTCGCCCGGATGCGCCGACGTGCCGATTCGTATGCGGCGCGGCTGACCGGATCCGACGACCTCGTCGCTCGGTTCGAGAGCGCGCTCGCCCGGGTGTGGATGGCGTTTCAGCCGATCGTGGACGTCAAGGCGAAGCGAATCTTCGCGTACGAAGCATTGCTTCGCACCGAAGAGCCCACGCTGAAGCGCCCCGATCTGTTCATCGGCACTGCCGAGCGGCTCGACCGGATCCACGAGCTCGGCCGCACGGTGCGAGCCGCGGTGGCGCGCGCGGTCGCAGGTGTCTCGATGGACGCGCTGTTGTTCGTCAACATGCACGGTCTCGAGCTGACGGACGAGACGCTGTTTGGTCCCACCGACCCGCTCGCCCCGCTCGCGTCGCGCGTGGTCCTCGAGATCACCGAGCGGGTCGGCCTCGACGCCGTCGACGGACCGACCCGCGTGGCGATGCTGCGCAAGCTCGGCTACCGGATCGCCGTCGACGATCTGGGTGCTGGCTACGCTGCTCTCGGTGCGCTCGCTACGCTCGAGCCCGAGGTCGTGAAGCTCGACATGTCCCTGATCCGCGACATCGATCGTCACCCGACGAAGCGCCGCGTGGTCGGCGCGATCGCGACGTTGTGTCGCGAGCTCGGCAGCAAGGTCGTCGCCGAGGGCGTCGAGACCGAAGCCGAGGCGGCCGTGGTGATCGACTGCGGCATCGAGCTACTTCAAGGCTATCTCTACGCGCGGCCGACACGCGAGCTCGTCAGCGTGGACTCCCTGCCGCTCTGAGCAGCACGTCGTTGAGGATTCGCATGGTGAGTCCCCAGATGACGTGGCCCTCGTAGGTCCAGCTCGGGAACACCATTCCCGTCGGGTACGCGTACGTGCCGTCAAGCGCCCCCGACGCCGCGAGCTCGAGCGGAAACCAGAACGCCGCGATCGCCTCGGGCCCGCACGTTGGCTCGACGGCAGCGGACGTCACGAACACGAATGGCGTGACCTCGATCCCGTTCGGCCCCGAGGAGCGCGGGTGGAGTGGATCGAGCTGA
>JAYUYE010000048.1:0-2203 GCA_043752985.1 Myxococcales bacterium | reverse complement strand
GGCCGGCACTCGGCAGGACGCTCGAGCGCTGCTTCGGCGGATTGCGCTGGACCGGGGCACCGGCGCGCGTGCTGCACGAGAGCACCGAGGTCGCGGACATCGAACGCGCGCGCAACACGCCGATCGATCCCTTCGTCGACGCGCCGTTTGGCGTGTGGTGGGTGCGTCGTGGCGCGGAGCTCCAGACGTTCGCGGTGCGCTGTCATCACGCAGTGGCGGACGGCCAGCTGTTCTTCGCGGTGTTGACGAACCTGCTCGCTGCGATTGCTGCCGATGCGCAGATCGCGACACCACCGACGGGCACCGCACCGCATCCCCTCGGGCTCGCGCGGCTGTGGCGAGACACGAAGATCGTTCCCAGCGTGCGGCAGGCTCGCCGGCTCGCCGTCGAAGCGCGTGACGATCGGTCGGCACGGTTGAAGCTCGGCGAGGTCACGCCGGGGCCTGTCGCGATCAGCGATCACCGACTCGATCAGCGCGCGCGAGGTGAGTTGTTCTTCCGCGCGTCTGCCGAGCGCGTGCGACCGCCTTGGATGGTCGCGGCGGCGTGGCTGCAGGCGCTCCATGCGTGGAACGCGAAGCGTGAGGCCAGCGGCGCGGTGTTTTCGCTCGAGGTTCCGGTCAGCTTGCGGCGCGGCGCGCACGCGATGACGGGGACGGGTAACCACCTCGCGGTGCTGACGCTGTTTGCCGACGCACGACTTCCGCTCGGCGAGCTCGCACGCGGACTGTGGCGCGACTACGCAGACGGCGTGCGGCGCCGCGATCACCTCGCGATTCCGCTGCTCGCACATCCTGTCCGCTTCCTGCCATGGCCGGTGTTCCGCCGCGTCGCCGTCACCTCGACGTCGACCGGCTTCGCGAGCACGCACTACACCTGGCTCGCGCACGAGCCCGACGTCCGCGCGGCGGTGCGCGACCAGTCAGCCGGTGCGCTACGGATCTCCGGCCAGCGTCTGTACACGCCGGTGTGCCTGCGCATGGGCGTCGCCCTGTGCGTGCTCGGTTGGCCCGACGAGCTGCAGCTCGCGATCACGCACCGGCTCTCGGGACTAACCGCCGATGACGCGCATGAGCTCGGCCAGCTCCTGCTCGCGAAGCTGCGCCATTGACCGCTAGTTGCCGTCGAGGATCACGTCGAGCGCCGCAACCAGCGAGACGAGGTCCTCGTGCAGCGCGTGCTGGTCGATCTCGGGGTCGTTGATCTCGTCCGTGGTCGCCGCCGCCTCGGTCAATCGGTCGCGGAACTGCGCGAAGTTCGGGCTCTCGCTCGACGTGGTGAACCACATCGTCTGATGCGGTGCATAGAGAGATTCGTCACGCCACTCCCAGCCCGCACCGAGGAGGATCTCTTTCAAGGTCGACCAGCGAGTGTCCATCATGGTGACTCTTGGTGCACGGGCCATGCCCTCTCGAGATTCTAGCGATCAGAAGACTTGGGGCGTTTGAAACCGAGAAGCCCGCGCACGGCTGACCGTGCGCCGAGCCGCGGTAGCTGCGTGAGGGACCTGGCAAGCGCGAGTGCGAGCTGGAGCGGAGAGTTGCCCCGGGCCTCGATCGTGGTGCGCGCCCCGGTCGCGACGTCTTCGATCGCTCCCCGAGCAATCGTGCGTGAGCCGTCGCTGCGGATCTCGACGATGAGCCGTGCCACGACAGGGGGCTCATCGGTGTGCTCCAGCACCTCGGGAGGCTTTGCCATCAGCTCGGGCTTCCCATCAGGTTCTTTCACTCCTCCACCTTAGTACAGTGCGTCCATGACGGCTCCTGATCTCTCGGCTCTCCGCGACCGCATCGAAGCGGTTGATCGTCAGATCATCTCGCTGCTCGCCGAACGGCTGAAGATCGTCGAGGATGTCGCCGCCGCCAAGCTGACGAGTGCGAGCCCGTTCCGCGATCGCGAGCGAGAGGAGCTCCTTCTTCAGCGCCTGCGCACCCTGGCGACAGCAGCGGGCATCGATCCGCATCAGATCGAGCGGATGTATCGCGTTGTCATGGAGATGTCGGTCGCGCACCAAGAAGCCACCGTGCGCAGCCGCGAGGACGTGCCACTGCGAATCGCGTATCAAGGCGTCGAGGGCAGCTACAGCCACCTCGCCGCGCAACGTCGCTACGCCAATCGCACGGGCGGTGCGCTGCTCACCGGCCATGACACATTTCGCAGCGCCGCCGATGCGGTGCACGCGGGAGTCGCGGACCTCGCGCT
>JAYUYE010000047.1:0-5688 GCA_043752985.1 Myxococcales bacterium | reverse complement strand
CTGCGCTGGTAGTCCGCACCCGATTCCGAGTAGGCAACCGCGCGGCCGCACCCCGGAAACGTACGCTAGTGCGTGATCGTCGCGGGGGAGGGACGCTTGGTGCGATAGGTCGCGTCGATGTGATCCATCAGATCGAGCAGGTTCATCTCCATGCGGGCGGTGCCGCCGAGCGGGGCGTCCATGTAAAACGTTCCGCCCTCGCACAGATCGCCCGTCGGGTTGACCGGCACGCCGTCCTGCTGCGGTCGGCATCGACCGTCGACGTACACGATGATGAACTTCTGGAACCGCACCGCAAGCGGGCGCTCCGAGATCATGTAGAGCGCGAACACGCTCGAGAGATCGACGAGGTCCTTCGGCTCCATGCCGTAACCATGGAAGAAGTAAACCACGGGGTAGTGCTTGTCCGCGTTCGCTGGGTCGTTGTAGCCGGGCGGCAGGAACAGGCCGTACGGGTTTGCGCGGCCGGTACGCGGCGATGTGAAGGTGAGGTCCTTGATGTTCGTGCCGTTGTCGAGCGTCTCGGTTCGATCGCCGTCAGGCCAGCGCTTGTCGAGCCAGGCGAACGCGGTGGTCGCGCGATTGATGATCTGCACCGCAGTGCCGACGTGGCGGCCATCGCCGCGGTTGATCTCGGCCTCGCTCGCGTCGGGGTTGCCGTAGCGGACGTAGAGGTTCTTCGGCATCGACGTCCAGTCGATCTCGGTGAAGTCGTAGCCGGCTTCCGAGCTCGTACCGGTCAGCGCTGGGAAACCGTCGTAGACGCCGAACGGAACCTGGTGCTTGGCCATCAAGCCGCCGACCGTGATGTTCGCGGCGACCGAGTTGTTGAGGAAGTCGCGGATGCCGGCGTCGAACCAGAACGAGGTGTGACCCTGCTGGGTCGCGTCGAGCTTGGAAAACGCGAGGAGCGCATCGCTCTGGTACCAGCGCAGCACGTTCGGCGAGAGATCCCACTTCCCGTTGGCCTGGCCGTAGTCGTAGCAGCCGGAGATTCCCGTGCCGGGGGTGGCGCCTGCCTGGCAGGTCCCGGCGACGCCGTCGAGGCCGGTGTCCTCGTAGGGCTCGCCGCCATCGAAGTCGCGGTTGCCTTCCTTGCCGAGCGGATTGCGCAGGTAGTGATAGTCGTCCTTCGCGGGATCGGGGTTCGTGGTCGCGTTGTAGCCGGGCTCGTCCTTGCTCGCCTTGCCGTCGAGGCCAACGTCGCTGAACGGCTCGGACGCATTCGTCACCACCGGCTCGCCCTGATCGCGGCGTCCGTTGCGGTTGAGATCGACGGCGAGCAGGAGCTCCGCGGGATCATTGTGAGTGCCGTTTGGATCGAACACAGCGTTCATGCCCGGGACGTCGGCGCCGTCGCAGAACGTGATCACCGGGAAGGTAGCGGTCGGATTGAACTCCTTGTCGAAGAAGTCGTCGAGGATGATCGGGTTCGCGCAACGTGTGGCCGGCAGGGTCGCCATGAACGACAGCGGAACGCCGGGCGGCGTGTACGGGTTGTCGGGGTTGTAGAGCGCGGGGTTGCCGAGCGCGCGTGCGAGGTCGCGGGATGCGCGGAGCCACAGGCTGCGGCGCAGGGTCAGGCCGACGCCATCGCCGGACTGCGTGATCTGGTGCTCGAAGTCCGACGAAATCTCGAACTGGTCGCCGTACCGCGACACGGTCGGGCACAGCTGCCCGACGTTGCCGCGGCCCGCCGCCTCGTCGGCCTTGGTGCAGAACCCGCCGAACAGCGAGTCCGAGACGTAGTTGAGGAGGTACGTCATCGACGCGCCCGGATCGCCGCCGATGTTCGCGATGCTGTCGAACTTGTCGGGGTATTTGAGGCCGAGCGTGTTCGACGCGAACCCACCCATCGAGATGCCGATCACGGCGCGCCACGAGAAGTCCTCGGTGACCGGGGTGCCATCAGAGATGCCGGCGACGATCTGGTAGGTCGTGAGCTCGCCGGCGCGGAACGAAGCGCGCGACGCATAGCGGTCGTCATCGATGAGCCGCCGGTTCGAGACCGCGGGGAAGTACGGCTCCTGGCCCTCGCGCTTCGCGACGATCCGCACGTGGCGGGGCTCGGCCCCCTTGGGCAGCCGGGCCGCCTTGTACGGCAGGGTCAGCTCGAACGGCCGGTCCGACCACGTACCCTCGGCGCCGAACTGGACCGCGGGTCCGAGCGCGACGAAGCCGTCGGGAACGATGTCCTCGGCACACGCGATCGAGACGTCGCCGCCGGGCAGCGTGGTCCTGGCCTGCGCGGTGATCGCGGCGCCCTTCAGATCGCTGCCGCCGGCGACCTCGACGGTGCCGCCCGCTGACAGCCCACCCGTGGTGCCGCCGCTGCACACGATCTCCGTGGAGGGATCGTCACCGCACGCGGCGAGGGCGGCGAGGAGCGCCGATAGGACGAACGACCTGAACCCCGTCATGTGGGCGGCAGCGTACACATAGGCCGCCGTAATTCCACCACAAACGGATCGACGGAGACGCAGGTCAAAAGTTGCCCGGCTCCGCGCGATCCGTAGTGTCGACATACGGTGCCGAAGGTCCTGGCCGACATGCATGTTCCCCCGGCGATCCGGACGTGGAGCACCCGGCTGGGTCTCGCCGTGATCGTTGCGATCGTGATCGGCTATCTGCCGGCGCAGGTGCTGTCGCGTGACAGCCGCACCGTGATGCTCGAGGCGCAGCTCGGCGCACTCGCCGCCGAGGAGCACCAGCTGACTGTGCACAACGCAGCGTTGATCCTCGCGATCGAGGCGATGCGCTCCGACGTCGGTGCGATCGAGGATCGCGCGCGCGCAGACCTCGGCATGGTCTACCCCAACGAGCTGGTGCTGCGCGTCCCCGCTCCGCCCGAGGCGACGCCGTGATGCTGATCCATCGCGCGCTCCGCCGCGCAGGCAAGGTCTCGATCGGCGCTGCTGCCGGAGCGGTCGCGTGCGCGGTCGTCGGCGTCGGTGGTGCCGACGGCGCCGCCTTGCTCGCGGCGACGCCGAGCCTGCCGATGACGATGGTCGTCGTCGCGGTCGCGGCGTTGATGTGCAGCGCGGTGATCCGGCGGATGCAGTTCTCGGCGCCATCGGCGCGGGCTCAGCGCGCCTCGTTCTGGCTCGCCGCGGCGACGGACCTCGCGGACCTCGAGCTCGCGTTGACGCTCGTCGCGGGTGCGCACGTCGTGATCGCGGTCACTGGCGGTCTCGACTCCCCGGCGTACCCGCTGCTCTACGGCCTCGTCGCGTTCGCGATGACGGTGCTCGCCCGACCCGGTGCGATCGCGACCCTCGGTGCAGCGCTCCTTCTCGAGGCCGCGCTGGTCGTCCGCACCGGGATCACCGAGGCCACCGCGCTCGCGGCAGGTCTGCACGCGATCTATCTCGGCGGTGCGGCACTCGCTCACGTCCTCTTGCTTCGCGGGTTGACGGCTCGCTATCGCCGGCGCCGGACAGCGCGCCTCGACGAGGAGCTCTCCGCACTCCGCGAGTCCGCGAAGGACTATCGGCTGATCGCAGCGGCGCTCGGACCGGCGAGCCGGGCACCGCGGGTTCGCGATGAAGAAGAGCGCCTGCTCGCGATCGGCGGCGTCGGCATGATCGGCGACGCCGCGAGCTGGGTGCTCGCCACGCTGAAGCGGTCGCTCGGCGCGCGCACCGTGGCGCTCTTGTGGATCGACGACGACGGCGAGCGCGTCAAGCTCAAGGAGGTCGTCTCCGATGCCGATGACATCACCGAGACGCCGCGGCTCGCATCGGCCGGCATCCTCGGTGCGGTCATCCGCGATCGCGCGCCGCTCCTGTGTGCAGCGACCAAGCCCGGGCAGCTCACGTATTACGACGGTGGCCGCGCGGGCGTCGCGCTGGTCGCGGTGCCGATCATCGAGAACACCCACCTCCGCGGCATCCTCGCCGCCGATCGGGACGCGCCGTTCACGGAGGCGGATCGCGATCTGCTGGCCGATGCGAGCCACCAAGTGCTGCGCGTCGTGCAGTCCGAGCAGGTGTTCCGCGCCGTCGAACGCGCGAAGTTCGAGCACGAGCGGTTCTATCAGGCGACCGCGATGCTCGGCCGCGCCCTGACGCCCGAGCAGGTGATGGAGACCGCGTTCGACGCCGCGTCTGCGATCGCCGAGTACGACGTCGCCGTGATCGCGATGTACGAGAAGGATCGCAAGAGCCACAAGATCGTCGCCGTTCGCGTCGGGCCGGGCGGCGTGGGCATGGTCGATCCAGAGCAGCTCAAGGACCTCGAGTTCAAGGACAACGCGGGCCTCGCCTCGATGGTCGTCAAGAACCGCCACTACCTGCCGAGCAGTGGTGAGCCGCGCGAGGTGTCCGCGCCGATCTACACGCGCAAGGTGAAGATCGAGGACGCGAAGTCGTTGCTCGTGCTGCCGCTGCTCGCCGCCGACGAGCCGGTCGGCACGCTGACGCTGCTCGCGCGCGCCGAGAAGCGGTTCGGCAAGGACGTCCGCGAGATGCTCGCGGTGATCGCAAACCAGGTCGCGATCTCGCTCGAGAACGGTTTCCTCTATCGCCGGATGGAGACGATGGCCACGACCGACGGCCTCACCGGTCTGACGAACCATCGGACGTTCCAGCAGCGGTTCGCCGAGATGCTCGAGCGCGCGCAGCGCCACAATCACAAGCTCGCGGTCCTGCTCTGCGATATCGATCACTTCAAGAACGTCAACGACAAGTACGGTCACCCCGTCGGTGACGAGGTCCTGCGCCGCGTGTCGCGCGTGCTGCAGGAAGTCCCGCGCAAGATCGACGTGCCGGCCCGCTACGGTGGCGAGGAGTTCGCGGTGTTGCTCGACAACGTCGATGTGGCGCAGGCAAAGATCATCGCGGATCGCATTCGCATCGAGATCTCGAAGGTCGTGGTCGACACCGACAAGGGACCGCTGTCGGTGACCGAGTCGATTGGCATCGCCGCATTCCCCGACGATGGTCGCGACCGCACCACGCTGATCGAACGTGCCGACCTCGCGCTCTATCACGCGAAGCACACGGGGCGAAATCGCGTCGTGACCTGGGCCGAAGCGCTGGCCGCGAAGACCAAGCTCAAGTCGGCCTAGCTCCCCGCGGCGTGGCCGTGCCGTCGGTGCGCGGGACCCGCGCTTGACCGGACCTCGCGAGACCCTCACGGTGGCTCCGGCAGCTTCGGCCGATTCTGAGGTCGTTAGCTGCCGCCGCGGTTTGACACCGACGGTAAGGGGTCGGATTGTCGTAGGTAGTGGCGGCCAAAAATTACGTTCTAGACACCAACGTACTCCTCCACGACGCACGCGCGATCTACGCGTTCGGCGATAACAACGTGATCATCCCGATCTACGTGCTCGAGGAAGTCGACACGTTCAAGAAGGATCAGTCCGAGCTCGGCCGCAATGCGCGCCAGATCGCGCGCGAGCTCGATCAGTTCCGCAACGAAGGTGGCCTCTCCCATCCGCAGAAGATGGAGAACGGCGGCACCGTCCGCGTCGCGCTGTCGAAGAACCCGCCGAAGAACCCGGGCTCGGATTCGCGAACGATGGATCAGCGAATCATCGAGATGGCGATCGAGGTCCGCGACTCCGATCCCCAGACGCCGACCGTCCTCGTCACCAAGGACGTCAACATGCGCGTCCGTGGCGACGCGCTGGGACTCGCCTCGGTCGACTTCGAGCCGGAGCGGATCCAGATCGACGAGCTGTACTCG
>JAYUYE010000046.1:0-2205 GCA_043752985.1 Myxococcales bacterium | reverse complement strand
GTGCGCTCACGATCGACCCGCACAGCTTTCGCGGCGACTGGAACTACGTCATTCGTCCGCGCGCGAAGAAGTCTTGACCAGTCGACTTGTTCATACGCGGGCCCTGAGTGCGGGTCGTGAGCTCCAGGATGGTGTTCGGTGGAATGAAGCGTGGAATCCGAGACATGCTTGGTGGTGATCACGTTTCAAGCCGGACGCCCTGGGATTGATATCCCGAATTAGTCTGGGTGCGATCATGAGTCGGTCTCTGGGACCGATGCTCTGGGACCGATGATGCTGCTGCTGGGGTGCGATCATGAGTCGGTCTCTGGGACCGATGCTGGTGGGACCGATGCTGGGACCGATGCTGGTGGCAGTCGCGGTGAGATGCGTTGGCGCCGTAAGCGGCGTCAGGATGATCGGCATCATTTCGAACACTTGATGAGCCTCAGGTGAGACCGCGACAGCGGCAGCGGGTTCGGAATCGCGCCGTCGACGTAGCGTGAGCGGTGTGTCCGCTCGTGGTCCTTCGCGAGATGAAATTGCCAGTAGTCATCGAAGCCGCCGCTGGCGCGCAGCGCGCGAAGCCGAAGGATCGCTTCGGCACCTGTGAGCGAGCAACGCGCGCCGGTGCGGCCCATTCGATCCTGCGCGAGGGGGCTATCGTGAAGACATCCGCCACCGTATACGCCTAGAAGTGAGCAACTGCCGCCGCGAGGAGGTGTCGACGAGGCACATGCGTATTGCCGTCGTCGTTATTGCTGGGCTGATGGCGTGCGGTAGCGCGCAAACGGATCGAGTGTCGCGTGTGCTGAATGGGTTGCGCTCGCCGATTTCGGTCGCGGGCGCGGCACCGCAGCGCTATCCCCTCGTCGAGCGCATGCGGCGCTACGCGGTGCCCGGCGTGAGCATCGCGGTAGTCGATGGTGATCGCATCGTGTGGACGCGCGGCTTCGGTGTGACGAGCGTCGGCGGTGCGGCAGTGAACGTGACGACGCTGTTTCCGGGCAGCTCGATCAGCAAGGCGATCACGGCGACCGCGACGTTGCGGCTCGTCGATGCGGGTCGGCTCGCGCTCGACACCGACGTGAGTACGTACCTGCGCGCGTGGAAGGTGCCAGACAACGAATTCACTGCGACGAAGAAGGTCACGTTGCGCCGGCTGCTCTCGCACGCTGCAGGCACCAACGTGCACGCGTGGAAGAGCTACGCGCTGGATGCGGCGATTCCGACGTTGCCGCAGATCCTCGACGGTGTGCCGCCCGCGAACACCGAGCCGATTCGCGTCGAGGCGGTGCCAGGCACGGCGTTTCGGTACTCGGGCGGCGGCGTCGAGATCGAGCAGCTCGCGCTCGAAGATGTCACCGGCGAGCCGTTCGACGCGCTGATGCGAACGTTGGTGTTCGAGCCGATCGGGATGCACGAGAGTCGATTCACGGCTCGCTTGCCGCCGGTGCAGCGAGCTCGAGCGGCGACGGCGCACGATGGTGACGGTGCGCCGATCGTCGATCGCGTACATCCGGAGCTCGCGGCGGACGGGCTGTGGACCACACCGACCGATCTAATGCACTGGGCGATCGAGATCGCGGCGGCGCGAGCGGGTCGCTCCTCGCGCGTGTTGAAGCGTGACACGGCGACCGCGATGTTGACGGTGCAGCAAGCACCGGTTGGTCTCGGACCGTTCCTCGGCGGTGCGGGTCGCGGGTTTCACTTTGGCCACCAAGGATCAGATGACGGTTATCACGCCGAGCTCGTGTACTTTCCCGAGACCGGCCAGGGCGCGGCGATCATGACGAACGGCGCGGGCGGTCTGCTGCTCATTCGCGAGCTCCTGTTCGCGATCGCTGCCGAGTACAGCTGGCCCGACTATGCGCCCGAGCCCGTCGCGGCGTTTGCAGCCGATGCGGCGACGCTCGATCGGATCGTCGGCGTGTACGAAGCGCCGTACGACGGCATGACCGTGACGATCACCGTCACGCATGCGGCTGATGGGCTAATGGTTGCGGTACCGGTGCTGGGCATTCGGTCCGATGCGGTGCTCACGTCGCCGAACACGCTGGTGTTGCTCGACAGCGGCGACACGTTGACTGTCGTTGGTGCGGCGACCGCGCTTCGGTTCGGACCGCTGGAACTGCCGCGCCGTTCCAAGTGAGTTCGTGGCGTTCTGACCCTGAGGTCGATCGGCCGGACGGTCGCCCTCCACCACACTCTGCTGACCGCTGCCTT
>JAYUYE010000045.1:0-5710 GCA_043752985.1 Myxococcales bacterium | reverse complement strand
ACCGCGAGCGCGTCTCCGAATATCCCCCTCGACGACCCGCGGTACGAGCAGCTCGCCTCGCTCTATGCCCGCGACCTGATCGAGCCACACCTCGGAGGGTTTCGCCCGCTGACCGAAGCGCGGATGAACGAGCTGATCGGAGGAGCGGGTCAGCCGCAGAAGTCGTGGTGGTTCCGCCCGGTCGGTCGGGCACTCGTCCGCCTGCTCGGCGCGCGCGACCGTGAGCGACCCTACGCGTCCCTGCGTCGGCCGCGCGATCTGATCGGATTGATCGCCGTGTCGTGCGAGCACGCGGAGGGTCGACCGTGCGGCCCCGGTGGCGGGCTGTTGACCGAGCTCGACTCGTCAGTCGGTTATCGAGACTGGATCTCGATGACGACCCGCATGCGCGAGACCGTCGGCTCCAGTTCCTACGGCGCGGGCGTCTCCCTCGACCGTGCGTACCTCAGCGCGACGTTTGGGCCGGTCGCCGTCGAGGTCGGTCGCGACGTGTTCGCGCTCGGACCCTCTGCACGGACATCGCTGGCGTGGGGCGATCACGCTGCGCCGCTGGATCACGTTCGTGTGTCGACCTCGCAGCCGTTCGAGCTCGCGCCGTCGTTGCGCGCCAGCGTGGTCTACATCCTCGGGCGGCTTCGCGATCCGCAGACGTTTTCCGGCAACCTCGTCAGCATCGGTCGTGGCCAGCTCGACATCGGCGATCACGTCGAGGTCGGGATGATGCAGCTTCTGCAGCTCGGCGGCGGAGGCGCCGCATCGATCGGATTTGGCGACTTCATCCTCGAGCACGTTCGCCGCCGCGACCTCAGCGCGGGGCCTACCGACAGCTCGAACCGGCGGGTCGGGCTCGACGTCGCGGTCCGCAGCCCGTCGTTCGCGGGGGCGCGGTTCTATTACCAGCTCGTGTTCGAGGACTGGCGCGATCGCATCCACCACGCGATTCGCCACGACGCGGATCATCTGCTCGGCGTCGAGCTCGCCGCGATCGGTCCGCACGCGCTGATCGTCGAGCTCCAGCACACCGGCGTTCGATCGCACGAGCACACCGCGCGAGTCACCGGCTTCACCAACGCGGGCCGCGTCGTCGGTAGTCCACTCGGTCCCGACGCACAGGCGCTCTACGCTGGCGGTCGGCTCGCTCTCGGGCACGCAACGCTCGCGCCATGGCTCGAGCTAGTTAGGTTCTCGAGCGATACGTACACGTTCATCGTCGACGGTCCGATCAGCCGCGCAACGCGCGGAACGTCGGAGCTCCGGTTCCGCGGGGGGGCCAGATTCCGCGGCCCGCTGACCCACGACCTGTCGATCGAGGTCGATGCCTGGTTCGAACATGTCGAGCGGTTCGCGTTCGAGCCGGGCGCGCGGCGTGAGAACGTCGGCGCAAGACTCTCGGCGATCTGGCGTCCGAGCTTCACCCTCCATTGACGTGCAGCGACTCCTCGCACTGACCGTCACGATCGCGATCGCCTCCCCCGCGATCGCGGGTCCCGCCGGCGTCCCCGCCGAGGACAGCGATGACACCGCCGTCGTCGTCGTGCCCGTCGTGGTAGACCCTGCTCCGCCGCCGCCGCGTCGCAATCGGGCCAAGCTCTACGCTGCCGGCGGTCTCGCGCTGACCTACGGCCTGTTCAGCACGTACGCGTACTTCGCGTGGTTCCGCGGCAAGGAGAATCGCGGCATGGGGATCACGTTCGACGGGTTCGGGGTGACCGGGTACGCCGGCGGCGCCGACAAGCTCGGGCACGCGTGGACCGGGTATCTCCTGTCGCGTGCGACGACCGGGTTCCTCACAACCGCCGGCTGGCCGCGTCTCGAGTCGAGCATCGTCGCCGCGTCGATCTCGCAGGTGTTCTTCACTCTCTCGGAGTTCGAGGACAGCCTGATCTACCAGTTCGAGATCAGCGACGTGATCGCCAACGTCGCTGGCGCCGCGTTCGCGGTCCTCATGATCAATGTCCCCGCGGTCGATCGCCTGCTCGACTTTCGCCTCGAGTACGTCCCGTCGAAGGACTACCGCCGCACGGTCCGCGACGACGGCAACATCGATTTTTTCCAGGACTACAGCGGGCAGTCCTACATGGTGGCCCTCCACCTCGATGCGCTGCCACGGATGCCGCGCGTTCTGGGGTTCGCCGATGTCGTCGTCGGTTTTGAATCCCGGAACTACTCGCCCGACCCCATCGATCCGCTGACCGCACCGACCCAGCGCCTGTACCTCGGCGTTGCGCTCAACGTGCAGCGCGTCCTCGGCGAGCTGCTCTGCGACTCGCCGGGTCGGCGGGTCGGACATCACATCACCGAGTACGTCAGCTTGCCGTACACGACGCTCAAGGCCCTGGATACGCAGCGATCTTTGCCTGTCCCTTGAACTAGGTTTTCCTTGTAAGGCGTAGCGGACCGTGGGACAGAGGGCGCCTCATGCAACACCACTCCCAGGGTGACCGCCACCAGGTGGCACCACCCCCTCCCTCTGCCTTCCGCGAGTTGTTCGATCGCGTCATGCCCGCCTTCCGGACGCCGACGCGCGCGTCCGAGGCGGAGACGATCGTTCGCGAGCTGTTCGGGCTGGCGGGGATCGAGATCAACGGGACGAACCCGGGAGACATCACGGTTCACGACCCGCGCTTCTACGAGCGTACGGTCCGCGACGCGTCGGTCGGCTTTGGCGAGTCGTACATGGACGGCTGGTGGGAGACCGACGCGCTCGACGTCACGATCATGAAGATCATGAAGGCGAACCTGAAGAAGAAGATTCAGGGCAGCTGGCGCCTCAAGGCACTCACGGTGAAGGCCGTGCTCATGAATCTTCAGGCCAGGACCCGCTCGGGCGCATCGGTCGAGGCGCACTACGACATCGGCAACGACCTCTACACGCGCATGCTCGACGAGCGCATGGTCTACACCTGCGGCTACTGGAAGAACGCCACGACGCTCCAGGAGGCGCAGGACGCCAAGATGGACCTGGTCGCTCGCAAGCTCGGCCTCAAGCCGGGCATGCGCGTCCTCGACCTCGGCTGCGGCTGGGGCGGCATGGCGAGCTGGGCCGCCGAGAAGTACGGCTGCTCGGTCCTCGGCGTGACGCTGTCCAAAGATCAGGTCGCACTCGGCAACGAGATGTGGGGCCCCAAGGGCAAGAAGCTCGACGTCGAGCTACGCCTCTGCGACTACCGCGACGTTCACGGCACGTTCGACCGCGTCTACTCCATCGGCATGATGGAGCACGTCGGTCCGAAGAACTACCGCGACATGATGAAGGTCATCGACCGCAACCTCGTCGATGACGGGGTCGCGCTCGTCCACACGATCGTCAACAACCGCAGCCTGCGCCACGGCACGCCGTGGATCGAGAAGTACATCTTCCCGAACGCGGTTGCACCGTCGATGAGCCAGCTCGGCCGCGCGATGGAGGACTTGTTTGTCCCCGAGGACATCCAGAACATCGGCCCGGACTACGATCCGACGTTGATGGCGTGGTGGGACAACTTCGATCGTACGTACGGCGAGATCGCGCACCGCTACGACCGCCGCTTCTACCTGATGTGGAAGTTCTACCTGCTCGCGGCGGCGGGAGCGTGTCGCGCGCGCGACGGTCAGCTGTTCCAGGTCGTGATGACCAAGATCGGCACGCCGCAGCCCGACTGCCGGATGGTTTAGTTAGTCACGGCGCGTGACCGATCGTTCCACGATCCTGGTCACCGGCGGCGCGGGGTTCGTGGGCAGCCACTTCGTCCCCGCTGCATGCGAAGCGGGCTCTCGGGTCGTCAACCCGTATGGCGAGGCGAAGCTCGGCGTGGTGGCAGCAGCCGACGTCGAGCGCGCAGCGAAGCGCCTCGGGAGGAAGCCCCGACGATCAGGTCTCTCGTCGATTCTCGAGGACGGCCCGCTCGCGCGTGTAGTCCGCGAGCTCCGCTACGCGGCGGCGCGGTTGCCGCCGACGAGACCGGCGCGGACCTCGACGGGATCGAGCGCGTCACGCGTGTAGCCGTCGGCCATGAACTTCGCCGCGTCGAGCAGCGCGAGGTGGTACGGCAGCGAGTGGTACACGACGTTGTGCTTCTTGCACCACGCGCTGGTGATCGCCGCGGCCTTGGGCAGGTTCTGGTGCGGGATCTTGGGGAACAGGTGGTGCTCGACCTGGTAGTCGAGGCCGATGAAGAAGAACGAGAGAAGCTTCGGCATCTCGAGGTTCCGCGTGGTCTCGAGCTGGTGAATCCAGTCGCTGTTCTGCTCGGTGACGATCGGCAGGCCCGCGTGGGCCGGAAGGAACACGAGGGCGAGGAACGTGCCGACGAGCGCCCAGATCGCCGAGTACAACGCGAACCCGAACAGCGGTCCGAACAGGATCGACGGGACCACCAGCCACATCGTGTAGTGAGTGATCTGGCAAGCGAGCTCGGTCCAGAACGCGCGGTCAAAGCCGTTCTTCTTGGGATAGCGATAGAGGTGCACGAGCGAGCTACGGCGCATGCCGAGTGCCATCAGCATCGACATCGGCCAGAACGCCCACTTCTGGAAATTGCGCTGGAACCAGCGCTCCTTCGGGCCGCAGCGCTCGTGGTCCTTCTTCGAGGACGCGAACGGGAACGGACGAATGTCGGGGTCGACACCCTCGACGTTCGGGTGACCGTGGTGCAACCGATCGTGCTTCTCGCGCCAGTACAGCGACGACAGGCCGCCGAAGATCGGGAACGCGATCAGCGCCATTGCCAGGTTGCGCGTGGGCGACTTGGAGGTCGCGCGGTGGCTGCCCTCGTGACCCATCATCGCGGTCGCGGTCGCGAACACGGCGGCGATCGGGACGAGGAGGAGCGCGGCGACCCAGCCGAAGACGAGGACGCCCGCGTAACAAGCGGCGACCACCGACAGCAGGAAACCAAGCTTCAACCAGCTCCGAAGCTCTCGGTGCTCGAAGACCCCGCCGAGACGAAGCTCCGCTCGCAGGGATGCCAGTTCGGGTTGCGACTGCATTGCCCATTGAGTACGACGGCTTCGGTCAATTAGGCGAGATATCCTTGTCACGATTTGGCGAGGATTCCGTCCAGTGGTCCGACCGCCCAGGGGGCGCCAGGGAGGGATCAGGGCTTGCGAACGAGGATGCCCGCGATCTGCTCGGCCCGAACCGCCCCGAACGCCGAGTCCAGTGCGAGCCAGGCGCCGCGCACTCGCACCACGGCGTCACGCAACACAGCCGCAGCTAGGACGCGCGAACCACGGCCGGCGGCTCTTCGAGCAGCTCGATCAGCGCGTCGATCTTGAATGGCTTGCGCAGCACGCGAATGTGCGGCGCGAGCTTCTTACCAGAGCCGGTGACGACCACGACCTGCACGTTCTTGTAGCGCGGGTTGCTCTGCAGCTCGCCGAGCACCTCGAAGCCGTTCATGTCCCGCATCTCGAGATCGAGCAGCATGATGCTCGGCATGTCGTGCGCGATGAAGCTGAGCGCCTCGGCGCCGCTCGATACCGCGACGACCTCGAAGCCACGACGCTCCATCACATCCTGCGTCGCCATGCGCACATCGTCATCGTCGTCGACAACTAGGACTCGTCCTCTGGGCACGGGTCAACGGTAAACGGGAAAGCCGGTCATTGACCAGCACAGAAGCGTGAGGGCTGCGTGGGTCGGCTTGCGCGCGCTCACGTCACGCACACGCGCGCTGGCGCTACAGCCCGCGGGGCGTCAGATATGCGATGCACGCGTCGCCGAGCTCTG
>JAYUYE010000044.1:0-13017 GCA_043752985.1 Myxococcales bacterium | reverse complement strand
CGACGAATCGCGTTTCCCCTGATCTCAGGCCCTAGCGGCGATACAGCCCGAACGCGACACACGCCTCGCGCGCACCGTCGACAGTGATCTCGGCGGTCGGCGGGGTCGCGCCGAGATCGATCGCCATCGTCGCGCTGCGATACGCGCCATTCGACGCCTCGGTGCGCGCGAACCGGTAGAGCCAGCGCGCGTCCGTGCTCTGCGGATCGACGGTGCCGTGCAGCCGCGCGACCGGCACCTCGACGTCGAGATCGTAGCGGCGATCGAGCGACGCATCGTGGATGCCGAGCTGGAGCTGGACCGGACCGCCGGCGTCGGTCGTGCAGCCGAGCTCGACGTACGCCATCCGCGTCGGCGTCGAGCAGAACGCGATCGTGTCGTCCGGTACGGCGCGGCACATGTCATCGACGCCGTGGACCCAGCCGCCGGTCGCGACCCACTGGTTCGGGACCGTGTCGATCGACGGCATCGCGGGCGATGCCAGCTTCCACGTGCAGGTCGGAGTGCCGGGCATGCAACCCGTCGATGTCGACTCGATCGCGAGCGCCGCGATGCTCGGCGCAGTCGCGACACGCGGCATCACCCACGCAGTCCCGCCGAGCCTGCGCTTGCCGCCCTCGACGCCCTGGGTGGCCGCCAGCACGAGGATTCGATCCGCGAGGTCACAGACGGTGGTCGCAGGGGTCATCACGCCGTCGCGCAGCGCGAACATCGCGGCCGCGGTCTGCAGCGCATACGGATCGCCGGCCGGTCGTGCCGGGACCGGGAGCCGCGCGCCGACGTCGATCCCGCTGCACCCCTCCTCGGCCGCGAGCCGCGGGGGCTCGACCGGCACCCCGGGCACCGGTGGCTTGCACCCCATCATCACCAGCGCCGTGATCGCGATCCGCATCCTCACGCCATCGCACACTCGAGGTCGTCCGGACGAAAAACCGGCCGGCGCTTCATCAGCAACCGGCCGGTTTCGTTCGTGTCGTAGGCACATGCGGGATTGAACCGCAGACCCCCACCGTGTCAAGGTGATGCTCTCCCACTGAGCTATGTGCCTGGAGACGCGCTTTGAGTACGGCATGGCCGCGGCGTAGTCAAGATCGGGCCGGCACTCGTGTGCGGAGCGACTGCCAAGTCAGACTCAGCCAGCGGCTGTTCGGTGGAAGAACGCCCAGAACCGGCGTAGACTTCCAGAGTTAGGCAACCTTATCGGACCTTCGTTCGGTCCGAGCGTCGTAGGGGATGGGCCATGACAACCATGTCAGGCCCACAGATTCGAACGAGACCAACGTGATCCAGGTCGGCCAGGTCCTCGACAAGTACGAGCTGCTCGAGCGCGTCGGGCAAGGCGGCATGGCCGTGGTCTATCGCGGCATCGACCGCTCGCTCAAGCGCGTCGTCGCGATCAAGGTCCTGCACAAGCATCTCTCGGACTATCAGGAGGCGCGCGATCGGTTCGAGCGCGAGGCGCAGGCGGTCGCGAAGCTGCGGCACGAGAATATCCTCGAGATCTTCGACTACGCCGCGCGCCCCGACTCCGAGGCGTACATCGTCACCGAGTTCATCGACGGGCAGACGCTCAAGCAGGTCATCACCGATCGGCCGATCGCGTTTCCCGAGATCGGCGCGATGCTGCTTCTGCAAGTCAGCCGCGCCCTCGCCCACGCGCACGCCGGCGGCATCCTGCATCGCGACGTCAAACCCGAGAACATCATGATCCGAACCGACGGGGTCGTGAAGCTGATGGACTTCGGCATCTCGCACATGGTCGACCTCGAGCGGCTGACCGTGACCGGCCAGCTCCTCGGCTCACCGGCGTACATGGCGCCCGAGCACGTCGAAGGCCGGCCGATCGATTACCGCACCGACGTGTTCGCCGCGGGCATCGTGCTCTATCAGCTGTGCGTCGGCCGGCTGCCGTTCGAGGGCAAGAACCCGCACGAGGTTCTCAAGCGGATCGCCGACTGCAAGTTCATTGATCCGCGCACGGCGAATCCGCGGATCGGCAACCGCCTCGGCCGGATCATCCTGCGTGCGATGGCGATGCAGCCCGACGATCGGTTTCCCGCGATCGGCGAGATGGTCGTCGCACTCGAGGCCTACCTCGAGGAGAGCGGCATCGCGACCGACAAGATCTCGGCGGAGCTCGCGCGCTACTTCTCGGCGCCGGCCGCGTACGAGCAGGCGCTCGAGGACCGGCTGATCGATCACCTCACGCGCCGCGGGCAGAAGCTGCTGGATAGCGATGACCGCGCGGCGGCGCTCGACGTGTTCGATCGCGTGCTGACGATCGACTCGGACAACGAGAAGGTCATCGCGATCCTCGACGGCATCAATCGCCGGTTGCGGCTCAAGGCGATCGGCCTCGGCGTCATCGCCGCGAGTGTGATCGGCGGCGGTGCGTGGCTGGTCCATCGCAAGTCGCTGCCGCCGGGGCCGGAGTTGCCGGCGGCGCCGGACCATACCGGCAGTGCGATCGCGCAGTGGCCGACGACGCACGTGTCCCCCGATGACCGGCCGCCGGATCTCGTTGCTGCGATCGATGCCGGGGTCGAGATCGTCGATGCGGCGTTCGTGGCCGGCGGTAACAATCCGAACGTCCGCCCGCCGGTGGTCGATGCCGCCGCCGTGGTGGCCGAACCCAAGGAGCTCTGGGTCACGGTCAGGCCTGCCCAGGGAGCGCAGGTCGACTTCGGCGACGGCACCTGGGTCGACGTGACGACGGAGGATGGACGGCTGGCGCGAGCGATCGATCGCAACGCGACCGTTCGCGCGCGCAACAAGTGTTGTGAGTCGCAAGAAGCGGCCGTCACTGTCGGCCAAGCGCAGCTCGTGTTCGATCTGGTCTTCAAGCCGGGTCAGATCGTTCCCACGTGCAAGCTCGCCACCGGCGACCATCCGATTCCAGTGAGCGTCCGGATCGGCGGCGCGCCCGCAACGCTCGGCGAGAAGACGGCGCGATTCTTCGAGGGCACGTTCGCGGAGGACGTCGTCGAGGTCGAGTTCACGACCTCCCCGCCGGCGGGGTCGAAAGAGACGGCGAAGAACTGGACGCAAAACCAAAAAGTTCGCGCGGGCGAAACCGTGAAAGTGGAATGCGCACCGCCGTCCTGATCGCCGTGATGATCGCGACGACGTCGATCGCGGACGCGACTCCGACGCAAGAGCTCGAGCGCGGTCGGCAGAGTTTCCGTGCGCGCGACTGGGCGTCCGCGATCCCCGTCCTCACCGCGCTCCTGTACCCCGAGCTCCAGCTCGCGCGAAAGGACGACGCGATCGAAGCACACGTATTGCTCGGCGCGGCACAATTCGAGACCGGTAACTCGGACCGCGCGCGCGACGAATTCGAGAAGGCTCTGCAGATCGATCCAGAGCGCACGATCACGACGTTGATGTTCTCCTCGGGGGCAGTGCGGCTCTTCGACCAGGTGCGCGAGGAGCAGCGCGACCGCACGGAGCGCGAGGCGGAGAAGAAACGGCTCGCCGAGGTCTCCGAGAGACTCGAGCTTTTTCGCAAGAGCCTGATCGTTTACGAGGCGCGCCCCTACTACCTCAACTTCATGCCGTTCGGCCTCGCGCAGTACACGCAGGACCGCACGCGGGTCGGCGCGCTGTTCACGATCGGCCAGGGCCTGACGTTTCTGACCAGCGTCGGCATCTACGGCTATCTGGTCGGCACCTACGGGTTCAAGAACACCGACGTGCCGATCCTAGAGGGTCCCCGCGTTCGCCAGCTCCAGCAGGTGACAATCGCGAGCGGCATCGGGTTCTACGCGCTCTACGCGTTCGGCGTGTTCGACGCGATCCGCCACCACAAGCCCCGGCAGCAGGTCGAGGGCGACGACTCGCTGATCCCGAAGGACCTGCTCGAGCCGACCAAGAAGCCAGCGCGCAAGACGACCTCGGTTCGCGATCGGTTTAAGCTTTCACCGATGTTCACGCCCCAGAGCGTGGGCATCGGGATCGGTTGGGAGAACTAGTTCATGCCGTCGCTACGCCTCGCTGCCCCGGGCCACCCGCCGATCGTCTACAGCCTTCACCCCGACAAGAAGCTGACGTCGATCGGGTCGTCACCCGAGAACGACATCGTGTTGCCCGATCCGCTCGTCTCCGACGGGTTCGCGATCCGGTTCGACGGCCAGATCTACACGGTGCTCGCGCTCAAGAAGACCGACTTCGTCGTCAACGGCAAGAAGCGCGGCAAGCACAAGCTGTCGCACGACGATCGGATCATGATCGGCAGCTGCGAGCTGCGGTTCGTGATGATCGACGAGCAGCCGCCAACGATGGCCGAGGCCGGCGAGACGATCGCCGACATCGACGCGTACACGAAACTCTACGAGTTCTCCGAGAAGCTGATCCAGAAGCGCGACCTCGGAGAGCTACTCGACGCGCTGATGGACGCGGTCGTCGAGATCACGAACGCGGACAAGGGCTTCCTCGTCCTGCTCGAAGGCGAGACCGTCGACGTCAAGGTCGCCCGCAACCTGAACAAGGAGAACATCGCCGACGCGGTGACCCAGCTGTCGGACGCGATCATCGCGAAGGTCGTACGCACGCGGAAGCCCGTGATCGTCAGCGATGCGATGCGCGACGACGAGTTCGCGTCGAGCAAGAGCGTCATGCAGCTCAAGGTCTCGAGCGTGATCTGCGTGCCCCTGCTCGACCGCGGCCGCCTCCTCGGCTTGATCTACGTCGGCAACGACTCGATCCGCGATCTGTTCCAGGCCGACACGCTGCGCGTCCTGACCGTGTTCTCGTCGCAGGCGTCGCTGATCGTCGCCAATGCGCTGCTGCTCAACGAGCTACGCGTCGACAACAAGCGGCTCAACGACCGGCTCGAGCAGTTCCGGTTCGGCGAGATCGTCGGGACATCGCCGCCGATGCAGGCGGTGTTCCGCAAGGTCGAGAAGATCAGCGCGACGGACATCTCCGTGCTGATCACCGGAGAGACCGGCACCGGCAAGGAGCTGATCGCGCGCGAGGTCCACAACCGGTCGCCGCGCGCCGGCAAGCCGTTCGTCACGATCAACTGCGGCGCGATTCCCGAGAACCTGCTCGAGAGCGAGCTGTTCGGTCACGTCAAGGGTGCGTTCACCGGAGCGGTTGCCAACAAGCAGGGCAAGTTCCAGGCGGCGGATGGCGGCACGCTGTTCCTCGACGAGATCGGCGAGATGCCGATCGAGCTCCAGGTCAAGCTGTTGCGCGCGCTCCAGGAGAAGGTCGTCTATCGCGTCGGCGATACGCGGCCGGAGACCGTCGACATCCGGATCCTCGCCGCGACCAATCGCGAGCTCGAAAAGGAGATCGCAGGCGGTCGGTTCCGCGAGGACCTCTATTACCGGCTCAACGTCGTCAACGTCGAGCTGCCGCCGCTCCGCGTGCGTGGCGATGACGTGCTCGTGATCGCTCGTTATTTGCTGTCGCGCTACTCGCGCGAGTACGACATCAAGGTGAAGGGTCTGTCACCGAATGCCGCCGTCGGCATCCGCAAGCACAGCTGGCCCGGCAACATTCGCGAGCTCGAGAACCGGATCAAGAAGGCCATCGTGCTGTGCGAGTCGAGCGTGATCGGTCCCGACGACCTCGGGCTCACCAGCGACACGCTGCCGCAGATCCTCACGCTCGCCGAGGCCAAGGACAAATTTCAGCGCGATTACATCAACGAGATCTTGGCGCTCAACAATGGCAACCGCACGAAGACGGCGCGCGATCTCGGCGTCGATCCGCGCACGGTGTTCCGTCACCTCGAGAAGGAGTCCGACGATCCGAGCGACGCGCAAGATCCCGGTGTGACCTAGGTCCGAATGACGGTCACCCGCCCATGACGAGAATGTCCGACTTCCACGCCATCACGACGCCTGGGTTCCCGCGTATCTCCGCGGGAACACTGGAACGATCGGAGCTGGCGCGTGCGGTGCATGCCGTAT
Organism: Myxococcales bacterium; assembly: GCA_043752985.1. Taxonomy (GTDB): domain Bacteria; phylum Myxococcota_A; class Polyangia; order Haliangiales; family Haliangiaceae; genus JABFXX01. Next base: position 7,096 of record JAYUYE010000044.1, on the reverse strand, counting down.
CGGAGCTTGTGCGGTTCATGCCGGTCGCCCTCGCTGCTCTCCTCGGGAGCTGCGTGATCCCACCGGATCTCTCGGTCTCCGACGGCGATGCCGGCGTCAACTCGCCGCCGGCGATCCTGGCCGTGCGCAGCGACCTCGTGGAGCTGCCCGAGGGAAACTCGTTCGTGTTCGAGCGCGGCCCGGGCTCCCTGAACGTGACGCTGTACGACACCGACGTGAGTGACACGCTCTACGTTCGCGTGTTCGTCGATTACGACTTCGCGGATCCGACCCCCCCGCGCTCGACCTGCACGGCGCCGTGCAGCCCGCCGTGCACCACCGTGCAGCGCTCGACGACGTGCGACCTCGCGGCGTTGTGCACGAAGGACGACGTGATGTCCGTCAATGAGCTGTTCATGGCGGTGCAGGTGTTCGATCGCGAGCCGCTTGAAGTTGGCAGCCCGCGGTTCAAGGTGATGCCGCCGGGCGGGTTGACCACCAGCAAGGCGTACAAGCTCAAGTGCGTGGAGCCGACGCAGTGAGCTCGGTCCGCACCATCCTCAACGTGCTCGTTGCATCGATCGCAGCAACGGGATGTCTCGACGTTCCCGCGAGCCTCAAGCCCGAGTGCACCGAGCAATCGGAGTGCGACACCACGAACGGCGAGGTCTGCGATAAGGGTGTGTGCTGGGGCAATCCTCCGGAAGGCACGTTCGCTGCCGTGATCTCGCCGCCGAGCGATCAGCCGGACCTCGTCGCGAAGGAGCTCACGCAGCTCGTGATCTCCGAGTCCGGCTGGCTCAGCGGCCTGATGCTCGAGCGGCCGGTCAGCATCTCGGGTCAGCTCGACGCGGTGTGCACGCCGCCCGTGGTCTGCGATCGCCCGATCACGGCGACGATCACGATCACGCGCGACTCGCACTTCGCCGGCGGCCCCGGGTTCAAGACTGTCGTGTCGACGACGGGCGGGCTCGATGGCGCGTCGTTCGAAGTGAACCTCCCGCGCACTCGCGATGGCGACGCCGAGTACATCATGACCATCGTGCCCGAGGGGCGCGGTGATCAACCGGGCACGGGCATCACGCCGGCACAGCTCGTTCCGCCGATGCGCACCGAGCTCGGCGTCCCCGGCAACATGTCCAAGGTGTTCATGATGGGCGGGCTCAACCTGCCCGTCGTCGACGGCACGCTCCTCGGGGCCGGCACGATCCGTCTTGGTCAGCATCGCGTTGTCGCGATGGGGCGCTGGAAAGCGGGCTCGCCGCTGACCGAGGTCTCGACGGTCGCGTACACCCAGGCCGACGGAAAGTTCCGCCTCGTGCTCTCCGACAACCTAGAGGGCGATATCCAGATCGTCGCGAAGCCGTGGACGCCAGCGGCGCCGACGCTCCGGCTCGGTGGCGTGTCGTCGACGGCATCGTCGATGGTCGTCCTCGAGCAGCCGTCGGCGCTCGGCCGGGTCACGCAGATCACCGTCCCGGTCAAGGGCAAGGACAACGGCGGTGAGATCGCGCCCGTCCGTGGCGCCCGTGTTCGCGTCACCGCGCAGACCGGCGATCTGGCAATGCCCGGCTCGACGCTCGCGACGTTCGTTGCCGAGGGCACGACGAACGATGCAGGCATCGTCGCGCTCGACGTTCTCGATGGTCCGGCGTTCTCGTCGAGCTACTCGCTCGAGATCGTGCCGCCGGCGAGCGCGAGCGTCGGTGTGGTGTTCGATCAGCCGCTCACTCTCGGTGTCCAGCCAGCGATCATCCTGCCTGCACGGGTCAAGGTCCGCGGCGTCGTCCGCGATGCCGCTGGCAATGCGCTCAAGGATGTCTCGGTGACGGCGCGGCCGTCGCTCCGGTTCGCGTGGAGCCTCGCGGATCAGCCGCAGGCGTTCCTCGCGGCGATCCCCGCGGCGACCGCGATCACCCCGTCGACCGGCGAGTTCGTGGTCTGGGTCGATCCCACGATCGCGAGCCTTCGGGGTCACTACGATCTCGTGTTCGAGCCGCCCACGACCTCGAGGTACCCGGCTCGCGCGCCGACCTGGGTCCAGGGCGAGGTCGCGATCAACTCCGCCGACAGCCTGAGCCTGTCCGACGTCACGCTGCCGGATGCGGCGTTCGTCCACGGTGCGGTCACCGACCCCGACGGCCACCCCGTCGAGGGGGCGGAAGTGAAGGTGTTCCGCGTGAATACGACGCTCGCGCTGTGCAGCATGGTCCCCAACGCCCCCCCGTCCTGCCCGATCCCGGCGACCCTCCAGGGCCGCGGAGCCTCGGATCCGCTCGGCCTGGTGCGGGTGACGCTGCCTCGCTGACGACGATCTGTCCTTGACCGTACCGAGGGCCGCGACTAAGGTCCCCGCAATCAAAGGGTTGAGTGACAGCGATGGTTTCCTATCTGCGAGCTTGCGAACGAACGGACCGAGGTCCTGATCGCGAGCTCTGTTTCGGAGGCGACCCATGGGCCAGCCACGGACGACGTCGTCGCGTGCCTGCGAATGCCCAGGATGTCCAGCCCCGACCAGTGCTCCGACTGGATGATCTCGGAGAGCACAAACACGACAAGGTTCTAAGAGATGACGAACGAAACAGCGCACCCGGAAAACGGCGTGGCGCAGACGGATTCAGCCGCGCTCGCGGCGATGACCAACGCGGCTTCTGAGCCAGCAGCCGCCCCCACCGAGCCGGTGGAGAAGAAGCCAAGCTTCGACGACCTCGGCCTCCACCCCGACATCAAGCAGGCGCTCGATGAGATGGGTTACTTCGAGCCCACGGCGGTCCAGACCGCCGTCTACAAGCCGGTCAGCGAGGGCAAGGACCTCATGGTCCAGTCCCGCACGGGCACGGGCAAGACCACGGCATTCGGCCTGCCGACGCTGTCGAAGATTGTCCCGACGCATCGCCAGCCGCAGGCGCTGATCCTCGCGCCGACGCGCGAGCTCGCACTGCAGGTCGCGCGCGAGCTGACCAACATCGGCAAGCACCGCGGCATCGTGGTCGAAGCGATCTACGGCGGCGCGCCGATCGGCAAGCAGATCACGAACCTCCAGAACGGCGTCCACGTCATCGTTGGAACGCCAGGCCGCGTGCTCGATCACATCGGCCGCCGCACGCTCGACTGCAAGTCGATCACCACGTTCATCCTCGACGAGTGCGACGAGATGCTCTCGATGGGCTTCCTCGAGGACATCGAGCGCGTTGTCTCGAACCTGCCCGAGAAGAAGCAGACCTTGCTGTTCTCGGCAACGATGCCCGACGAAGTGACGCGCTACTCGCGCCGTTACATGACCAACCCCGAGAACATCTCGCTCTCGCGCGATCAGATCTCGGTCTCGGACATCCACCACGCCTACTACATCGTCAGTGGAATCGCGCGTAGCCGCGACCTCCTCAAGATCCTCTACGCCGAGGAGCCGGAGAGCGCGATCATCTTCTGCAACATGCGCGACGAGACGACCGCGGTCGCGAGGTTCCTGAACAAGCAGGGCCTCGACGCCGAGCCGTTGTCCTCGGACCTCTCGCAGGCCGATCGCGAGCGCGTGATGAACCGCATGAAGGCGAAGGACCTTCGCTATCTGTGCGCGACGGACGTCGCTGCTCGCGGCATCGACATCTCGAACCTCTCGCACGTGATCAACTACTCGGTCCCCGAGTCGCCCGAGATCTACGTCCACCGTACCGGTCGTACCGGCCGCGCCGGCAAGAAGGGCATTGCCCTCTCGATGGTCGGGCCGCGCGAGCTCGGCAACTTCCGCTACGTGCGGCTCACGTTCGGCATCAAGCCCGAGGAGCGTCTCCTCCCGAAGGATTCGATCTTCGAGGGCAAGATCAAGGTGCCGCTGCCGCCCGTCGGGCTGCCGCAGCCGCCTGACCCGGTCCAGATCCTGATCCGCGGCACACCGCTGTCGCCGACCGGCCCGACCGAGCTCGAGATGAAGATCTTCGAGAAGCTCTACGCGACGCAGGCCGGCAAGAAGGTCCTCGCGACCCTCGTAGCCGAGCGCCTCGACAAGATCTCGACGCGCAACAAGCCGCGCGAGCGGCCGGCACCGCGCCACGACGCCGAGGCCGGCGCAGCTCCGTCCACCGACGCGCCGCGCGAGGATCGTCCGCGGTTCGATCGCGATGGTGGCGGTGGTGAGCGTCCGCGCCGCTCGTTCGACGGTGACCGCGGTCCGCGCCCCGAAGGCGACCGTCCGCGCCGGTTCGATCGCGATGACCGCGGTCCGCGTCCCGAGGGTGACCGTGGTCCACGCCGGTTTGACGGCGACCGCGGTCCGCGTCCCGAGGGTGATCGCGGTCCGCGTCCCGAGGGTGATCGCGGCCCGCGTCCCGAGGGTGATCGCGGCTCGCGGCCCGAGGATGATCGGTCGTCTGTATCCTCGCCACGTCCCGACGGTGATCGTCCGCGCTTCGACGCAGACCGCGGCCCGAGCGCGGATGGTTCGCGTCCCGAGGGTGATCGCGGCCCCCGCCCCGAGGGCGAGCGCGAGCGCCGTCCCTGGCGTGACCGCAACGAGAGCGGCGGCAGCGGCGGCAGCGGCGGCGAAGGCCGTCGGTTCGACCGCGACCGCGATCGCAATCGCGACCGTGGTGGCAGCGGCAGCAGCAGCAGCGAGCAGCCGCCCGCAGTTGTCGTGATCGATCCTGAGACCACGCCGACCGGGGTAGTGCCGGTCGTGTCGGCCGAGGGTTCCGCCGAGGTGCGCACCGAGCGCTCCGACCGTGATCGCGGTGGCCGCGACCGCGACCGTGGTGGTCGTGGCGAGCGCGTCCGCCGTCCTTACGAGGGTCCGCCGGAGCGCGAGCGTGGCAACCGTGATCGTGACCGGGGTGGTCGCGACGACCGGGGCGCCAGCGCCGAGAGCACCGAACCCTCGCGGAACGAGACCTTGCCGCTCGTGACCGAGGCTCCGGCCGACGTCGCGCCCGTGGTGGTCACCAGCGAGAGCCAGCCGACCAAGGTCGACGAAGTCGTCCGCGCCGCGATCGACAAGAGCGACCGCAAGGGCGGCAAGCGTGACAAGAAGGCCGAGCCGACCGCGGAAACTCGCGAGTTCTGGGAGACCTGGGCCGAGGAGAAGTCGGCGCGTCCTGCGCCGGCCCCTGCCGCTGCAGTCGCTGCAGCCGCTCCGGTCGCGGAAGCCTCGGAAGAGTCGACCGAGCGTGGCGGCCGCAGCCGCGGCGGTCGTGGTCGGAGCGGCCGCGACAAGGAGCGCACCCCGCGCGCCGAGGCCAAGGCGGATGCGCCGGCCGAGAAGTCGGATGCCAAGGCTCCGCGCGCGAGGCGCGAGTCCGCCGCATCGGCAGCAGCCGCCGCGCCGGCAGCAGCTGCAGCGCCGGCAGCAGCCGCCGCATCGGACGCCTCGCAGGCGCGCCTGTTCGTGAGCCTGGGCAAGAAGCACGGCGTGTCTGCGGATGACCTCCGCAGCCTCCTCGCTGGCCCGATCGGTGGCGACAAGGCACGGATCGGCTCGGTCAGCCTCCGCGACTCGCACGCCCACGTGCGCGTCCCCGAGGATCTCGCCGAGGCGATCATCAGCGGCGTCTCCGGCACGCAGCACAACGAGCACGACGTCACCGTCGAGCGCGCGCGCGCGTAAGACTCGTCGCTGACGATCAGGCCCCGTACCGAAAGGCACGGGGCCTTTGTCGTTTCGAGCTGCGAAGCCGGACCAGCGTATGCCTGGCGCCCTTGGCGGATCCGGAACTGTGGCGCGCATGGCGCAGCCGCTAGATCGTATCCGTACCCGTCTCGACACCCTCGAACAGCATTGTCGACAGGTAGCGCTCGCCCGTATCGGGCAGCATCGCGAGGATCACGCTGCCCGGCGCCGCGGTCTTCGCCACCTCGAGCGCAGCGGCGAACGTCCCACCCCCGGAGATGCCGCAGAAGATGCCTTCGCGCTTGCCGAGGTCGCGCGCGGTGGCGACCGCGGCCTCGTCGGTGATCGGAAGGACCTGGTGAGGAACGCTGCGATCGAGCACCGTCGGCACGAAGTCCGGCGTCCAGCCCTGGACCTTGTGCGGCTTCCATTCACCGCCACCGAGCAGCGCTGCGTTCGCGGGCTCGCACGCGATGATCTTGGTCTCGGGACGCGCGAGCTTGATCACCTGCCCCGCACCCGTCAGCGTGCCGCCGGTGCCCCAGCCGGTGACCCAGAAGTCGAGTCGGCGATCCGCGAAGTCGGCGAGGATCTCGGGGCCGGTCGTCTGGCGGTGGTAGGCGGGATTCGCCGGGTTGTCGAACTGGCCGGCGAGGAACCAGCCGTGGTCCTTCGCGGCCTTCTCGGCCGCGCGTACCGCGCCGGACGCGCGCTCGGAGGTCGGGGTCAGGACCACCTTGGCGCCGTATGCGCGCATGAGCTGGCGGCGCTCGACGGAGAACGACTCCGGCATGAAGGCGACGAAGGGATAGCCGCGCGACGCGCACACCATCGCGAGCGCGATGCCGGTGTTCCCCGACGTCATCTCGACCACGGTCTGGCCCGGCTTCAGCACGCCCCTGCGCTCGGCATCCTGGATGATCGCGAGCGCGAGGCGATCCTTGATCGAGCCGCCCGGATTCGCAGCCTCGATCTTCACGTACATCTCGACGTGTGCTGGAGCGATGCGGTTGATGCGCACGACCGGCGTGCGCCCGATGGTTTGCGAGATGTCGTCGTAGATCATGCGCGCATCGTAGATCGCGACCGCGGGAGGCTCCGTCGATCGTGCCGGGTATCGCCGGGGGTAGGCGCGGTAGGCTCGGGCCATGGAAGGCATCATCTCGTGGCCGTGCAGGACCGCGCGTGCGTGCCGATCGGCGCCGAGGCTTCGGTCTCCCGCGCTGGCTAGGCCGACAACCGGCGCGCGTGCGCGTCCATCGCACGCGCGAGTACGAAGTCGAAGGCGGACAGGCCACCGGCGTCGTGCGTCGTCAGGTGGACGCGGACCTTGTTGTAGACGTTGAACCACTCCGGGTGGTGGTCCATCTTCTCGGCGACGAGCGCGCAGCCGGTCATGAAGCTAAATGCGGCGACGAAGTCCGTGAACTCGAACGCACGGAAGATCTTGTCGCCCTCGCGCTTCCAGTCGTTGTCGACGGTGTCGAGCTCGATCTTGAGTTCGGCCTCGGTGAGCTT
>JAYUYE010000043.1:0-5714 GCA_043752985.1 Myxococcales bacterium | reverse complement strand
TCGCCGTCGTGGCGTTCGCGATCACCCAGAGCACTCAGTACCTCTTGATCAAAGCGGTGTATCGGTCGGGCGACCTCGCCGCGATCCCCTGGGCGTTCCAGAGCTCGGAGTTTTTGTCACACCGAAGCACCGGCGTCGTGGCGTGGGTGCGGCTGACCGCGCCGAAGCTGTTCAAGCGCGACTTCGTGGTGACCCTGTGCGTCGTGTTCGCCGTGGTCGGTCACCTCGAGCTGATCCTCGCGAGCTTTGCGGGCGGCGCGGCGGTGTTCTTCGTCGTGTTCTGGGTCCAGGCCGTGCGCAACCGCGCGGCGATCGTCGCGGATTACCGGCGCGCGTGAGGGACCGCCGGCAGCATGCACCCAACGGGGACTCGCGCAGATATCGAGGTGCGATCGAGTACGGCCGGCGTTGGATTTTCACCACACGAAAGGCCCGTGACGTTTCCCGGAACTCTGCCGTCCGGATCGATTACAACGATCGAGGTGCTGATGCAGGACGAGGTGGTGGAGACGCTGGTGGTCGCGGTCGCAGCCGGCGACGAAGACGCCTGGCAGCGGCTATGGGTCCTGATCGAACCGCAGCTGTTGCGGATCGTGGCCCGGCCGCGGTTCCTCGGACGGCTCGGCCAGCGCGAGGACGATCGTCGCAACATCGTGGTCGCGGTGATGAGCCGGCTGCGCGCCGATCAGTTCGCGCGGCTCGCGCTCTATCTTGACTCGAAGATCGCGAATCCGCGGCTCCGCTTCATCAGCTGGCTGCGGGTCGTGGCGAAGCGGGTCGGTATCGACTACCTGCGTGCGCATCCCGACTACGTGCGTCGCCATGATGCCGACCGCAGCCGACCTGGCGCGTGGGTCGAGCTGGGAACGCTGCCGCCCGCGAGCCAGATCGCCGGGGAGCGTCCGCCGATCACGAATCGCGGCACGGCACAGGAGCTGTTGCGGTTTGCTGCGGCGGAGTGTCCCGAGGAGCAGCGCCGCGCGCTCGAGCTGTGGGCGCAGAGCGAGGGCTTCGACGAGATTGCCCGCGAGCTCGGCATGAAGAACGCGGCCGAGGCCGAACGCACCGTGCGCGCGGCGATCGAGCGGCTGCGGAGGAAGTTCCGGCCGATTCCACCGGGCGAGGTCAGGGACGCGTCGTGACGCCCTGCCCCGATCTCGGCACGCTCGAGGTCGATCCGCTGCCGGTGGAGGCGGCGGCCCACCTCGCCGAGTGTCAGGTCTGTCGGCTCGTCATCGAGCTGATCGGCGCGGGCTCACTCGACGACTGCGAACGCTTTGACGCCCTGCTCGCGGCGCGGAGCGACGGCACACTTGGCGACGCAGGCGCAAATCTTTTGGCGCGCCACCTCGCGAGCTGTTCCGCATGCCGCGAGGTCGCGGACACGATGTCGCCCGGAGCTGACGCGGGCGGTGATCTGCAGTCGTTGCCGAGCGTGGATCCGACGAGCTACGCGCTCGGCCTCGAAGTCGCGCGCGGAGGAATGGGCCGGATCCTCGCGGCACGCGATCTGCGCGTCGGGCGGCCGGTCGCGGTCAAGGAGCTGCTCGGAACCTCGCCGCAGCTCGCCGCACGGTTCGAGCGCGAAGCCCGGGTGACCGCGCGCTTGCAGCACCCCGGCATCGTCCCGATCTACGAGATCGGGCGGTGGCCCGATGGAACGCCGTTCTACACGATGCGCATGGTCGACGGTCAGACGCTGCGCGAGGCGATCGCGGTCGCGCCGACCCTGGCGGAGCGGCTCGCGCTCTTGCCGGCGGTGCTCGCCGCGGCAGAGGCGGTCGCGTTCGCTCACAGCCAGCGGGTGATCCATCGCGACCTGACGCCGTCGAATATCCTCGTGGGTGCGTACGGCGAAACCGTCGTGATCGACTGGGGCCTGTCCAAGGATCTGACGACGCAAGCCGGCGAAGGCGAGGAGGAGGAGCAGGAGATCGAGGCGGATCGCACGCCGCATGGCTCCGCGAACCTGACCGGCGTCGGCGCGGTGATCGGGACCGCGGCGTACATGCCACCGGAGCAGGCGCACGCGGTCCCCGTCGACGAGCGTGCCGACGTCTACGCGCTCGGTGCGATCCTGTACCACCTGCTCGCGGGCCAGGCGCCCTATACGGCACCGACCACGCGCGAGCTGCTGCGCGCGGTCAAGACCGGTCCCCCGCGTCCCGTCGAGGAGCTCGCACGACACGCGCCGCGCGACCTCGTCAGCATCGTCACCAAGGCGATGGCGCGCGATCCCAATGATCGCTATTCGACAGCTCGCGAGCTGACGGAGGACTTCAATCGGTTCCAGACGGGGCGGCTGGTCGAGGCGCACGCCTACTCGCGGTCCGAGCGGCTGCTGCGCTTTGTCCGGCGCAACCGTGCCGCGGTGACGGTGACGGTGCTCGCGGTGATCGTGGTCGGAGTCGTTGGTACAGCCGCCGTCTCGCGCGTCCTGCGCTCGGGCCGCGAAGCTCGCGAGCAGGTGACCACCCTCCTCGAGGAGCGGGGACGGATGGAGCTCCTGGCGGGGAATCCACTGCGTGCCCTCGCTTACCTCGACGCGGCTCACGATCGCGGAGCCGCCCCGGCCTCGCTCCAGTTCCTGATCGCGAGTGCGCTCCGTGAGATCGATGGGCTCGAGCGCGACCTCGAGTGCGGTGGCGAGGTCGGGATGCTCGTGCTCAGCCCCGATGGAGCACGGCTCGCGGCGGGGTGCTTCGACACCGGCCGGATCTGGCGGCTCTCCGACGGAAAGCTCTTGCAAACGTTCGGTCCGATCCCAGGAACCGTCGGAGGCTTCGACGAGGTCGCGTTCTCGCACGATGGCAAGACGCTCGCGACCTGGGACTCGGGCCGGCGGGTCCGCCTGTGGAGCTCGGAAACCGGGACCCTCGTCACGACCCTGGATCACGGCGCGGGTGTCACCTACGCCGTGTTCACCCCTGATGACCAGCGGATGGTGACCACCGGCCACGATGGAACCGCTCAGGTGTGGAGCGTCGACGGCGCGCGGCTGCGCACCATCCCTGCGAACACCGGCATCCTTCGCCACGTCTACGGCGTGCTCAGCCCGACGTCGCAGCTACTCACGCTGACGATGCTCGGTCAGGGCCGCGGCTGGAACATCGACACAGGCGAGAAGCTCGGCGGCTTCGAGCACGGCGGGCTCGTGCTCGGCGGAGAACTGTCGAGGGATGGACTTCGCGCAACAACGTGCGGTTCGGATCGGCTCGCCAAGGTGTGGAGCGCGACGACCGGAGAGCATCAGCTGACGCTCGGCGGCCACACCGATGTCGTGTGGAAGTGCGTCTTCTCTCCGGACGGAAGGCAGCTCTTGACCACCGGCCACGACGGCCGCGCGATCGTGTGGGACGTCGCCACCGGCGCACAGATCGCATCGAGCATGCACGGCGACGTGGTGACCGGCGCGCTGTTCTCTCCCGACGGCCGCCAGTTCGCGACGCTCGGGGTCGGCGGACGGGTCGTGGTCTGGGACGCCGTCTCGGGTGCACAGCTCTCCAGTCACGACCTGCGCGGCGGAACCGAGGCAGTGTTCAGTCTTGATGGATCGAAGCTGATCACGCAGCGAGGCGATGGACGGATCCGGATCTACCGGCGCCCCAATGGTCCGCTGATCGCCGCGTTCTCCGCGGACGGAGCGTCACGCGTGGCTGCAATCACCGGCGACGCCACCCGGCTCGCGGTCGAGACGGCCGGTCGGATCACGCTCATGGATCCGCGGGACCACCATCTGATCCCGCACGAAGCGATTCACGCTCCGGTCGCGGTCCACGGATCGGTGTTCGCGGCTGCTGCGGACGGCGCGATCGTCGTGCTCGATGCGGCGACCGGGAAGACCCAGCTCCGCCGCGCCCAGGCGAGCGTACCGTCCGCGATCGCGCTCACCGCGTCGTGTGTCGCCGCTGCGTCCGAGCGCGGCACCGACGTGTTCCCGCTCGTGCACGGCGAGCCTGCCCGGCTGGGAGCCGCACGTCACGTCGCTCTGTCCGAGGACTGTGCCCTCGCGTTGCTGTGGAACGCGACCGAGCCACCGGTCGTGTGGGACGTGGCGACGCGCACCGTGATCGCAACGCTGCGTCCGGTAGGTAGCAAACCGATCAACCCGCTCGGCTTCGCCGGAACAGACCGCGTCCTCCTCGTCGAGGACAAGGAACCTGCGATTGTCGTCGACGGGGTTCGCGCGGTGTCGCTGTGGAACGCACGGACGGGTGAGCTGGTCGCCGAGCTACCGCCCACCCGGCTCTCGCCCACGCTCGATCCATCGGGCCGCTGGCTGACGACGATCGGCACCGACCAGGTCGTCACCGTGTGGAACGTCGACGACGGCCACGCGCGGGACGCCTTCGTGGGTCAGGGCATGCTGTATGCGCAAGCAGATCCGCGCGGTGCACTGATCGTCGGGATTGCTGCCTTCGGTAGCGAAGCGCTCGTGGTGAGTGCGCGCGACGGACGCGTGCTCGCGCGCTGGCCGATCCAGCACGCAGCCCCGCTGCTCAGCGAGACCGCATTCTGGCCCGTCGCCAGCTCCGCCTCGTGGACGACCGACGGTGCCTCGGTCGTCACCCGCTCGTCGATCACGGCGATCTGGGACGTCTCGAGCGCGTACACCGTGGAGCAGCTCGCGTCCGTGATCCGCGATCATCTCCCGTGGACGGTCGAGGGTGGCAGCCTCACCTGGATCAAGGGCCGGATCCGCGGGCAGGTCGTTCGCAACGGCGCACCAATCGCCGGCGTGTCCGTCATCGCCGAGATCCGGCGGCCGCCTGATCTCGAAGGCGGCGCGATCAGCAACGAGAGTACGCGCGGCCGGGTTCGTCATACGACCGCGAGGACGGATGCGAACGGCGCATTCGAGCTGACGGAGCTGTTCCCGGGTCAGTACACCCTCCGCGCGACGCTCGATGCTGTCGCTGCGAGGCCGGTCGAGGTGCGCGTCGGTGCGCGGCCCGCCTCCGTCACGTTCGATCTTCCGGCGCGGTGACCCACAGGCGTCGGTGTTGCCGCCGCTTCAGCACACTCCAGCGGTTGCCATCGCGGCCCGGCGCCGTGGCCGCCGCGTGCGCTCCTCGTCAGCGTCCTGACGGACCGTCGTCGTCGTCGTCGTCGTCGTCGGCGCGACCGCGGCGCAGCCGGCCAATCCCCTCGATGAACGGCCTGATGATCGTCCCGCCCCATGGCCGGATCGCGAGGGTCCACGCGCGCGCGACCATCGTGATCGGAAGGCGCGCGATCACGCGAGGCAGCTCGCGCACCAGCAGAACGGCCGCCGCGAGCCGCGCTGCGGCGGACACGCCGAACACCCAGAGATACGCGCTGTGATCGCTGCCGAGCGCACCGAGCATCGCACCGCCGATCAGTGAGGCTCCTGCGGTTCCGATCGCCTGGAGCGCGCTGAACGCGACCTGCATCGTGGTGCGCTCGGCGTCGTCGTCGCCGTCGAACAGAGCCATCAGCAGACCGAGCTCGAAGCCGCCCCACGCGACGCCCGCGATGACCTGGATCACGATCAGCCAGGCGAACGCATCGGAGATCATGTAGAGCAGCGGGATCGGTGCGATCGCGAGCGCGCAGACGGTCAGCACGCGGCGGACGCCGATTCGCTGGATCACGCGGCCAAGAAACGGCAGCGAGATGATCTTCGCGAGCACGACGGTCGCGGTGAACACACTGTATCCGGCGTACCCGATCCGCAGCTGATCGAGCAGATA
>JAYUYE010000042.1:0-2215 GCA_043752985.1 Myxococcales bacterium | reverse complement strand
CTGCATCCGCTCTGATGCGTCCACGCGCGATGCGACGAGGGCGCACGCAAGCGGGTTTACCAGCTCGCCGCCGTCGCGCGCGCATGGTCTCGACGTCCGCGCTGTCCCCGACCCTGCAGGTCACGGCCGAGACCGCAGCGGTCGCGTAGTCGTCACGGCCAGCCCGCGACGGGAGTCTTCGCGGAGGCGAGAGCGATGTGCTGGAATCGGAACTGGCGATCGCGTTGATAGTCGCCGAGCATCTCGAGCGCGAGCTCGTTGAAGTCGAGCGAGCGCACCCAGCGGAAGCCACACTCGTAGAGCAACGGCAGTGGATCGTCGGTGCCGTAGCGAATCGGCTCGCCGAGCTCGCCGACATACTCCCGGGTCTGCTGATCGGCAGCGGACAGGTTCTGCCCGGCAGCGAGCTTCTTGCCGACAAAGTCGAACGCGACGAGCGAGCGCGGATCAAGGCCCGTCGCGAGCCGGGTCGCGGTCGCCCGAACCGCGGCCTCCGTGAGGTACGGCACGACGCCTTCCCAGATCACGAGCGCGGGCTCGCTTGCCTCGAACCCGCTCGCCATCAAGCGCTGGATCGGATCCTCGCGCTCGAAGTTGCAGGTCACGTAGGTCGCCGCGGCGACGGGGTAGCCGTCGAGCCGGGTCAGGCGCTCGCGCTTCTCTGCCTGAGTTGCCGGGTGGTCGACCTCGAAGAACCTCACGCCCGCGCGCGGTAGCCGAGCCGCGCGCGTGTCGTAGCCGGCGCCGAGGATCACGACCTGGCGGATCGATAACCGGTCGACCGCGAGATGGACGAGCTGATCGAGATACGCGACGCGCAGCGCGAGCCAGGTCTCCATCGGTGCGAACCGCTGGTCGAGCAGCCGCGCGATGTCGTGGCCGTCGCTACCAGCGAGCGTCTCGGCCCACGGATCGACGAACAGCGGCTCGGGCCACCGGCTTGCGCGCGCCCGGTACGCGCACACCATCAACGCGGTCTTCGATGCAGTGCTCTGGCTATCCACGCCGCGGGTTTATCAGAGAATGCCGTGACGGCGACGTTACTTCTTGGCGAGATGGTCGACGAGGCTGTTGTACGCGGTCGTGACGCGCATCGAGAGCTCGGTCGCGGCCTTCTGTTTCTGCGGATTCCCCGCGTGCATGTCGGGGTGATACTTGCGCATCAGCTGGCGATACGACGTCTTGGTCTGGGCCATGTCTGCGCCGGGCTGGAGATCGAGGATCCGGTACCACTCCGCCGCCTTCGCCTCGCTGCTGCCGGGACGCGGCGGTCGCGAGTACGACTCGGAACCCGACGACGACGACGAGCTGCCGCCGCTACTGCTCGACGTGTACGAGCCACCGCCGCGCGCGGCCTGTTCCTTCATCCGGCGAAACTGCTCGTCCGCCGCGGCCTTCTGCTTGGCGTCGCGCTCGTCGCGGTCGCGGTGAACCCGCGCCCCGCGCTCCCTCGCCGCCTTCTCCCGAGCGGCACGCGCGGCCGGATCCGACGTCGCCATCTTCGCGAGGGGATTGTCGAGCGGCGACTTCGGCGACTTCTCGCGCGCCGTCTTGCGCATCGTCAACTCGACCTGGAGGGCAGCGGTCTCGACGTGGCTCAGCGGCTCGTCATCGACAATCACCAGCGATGTCAGCCTCGACAGGCCTGATTGCGCCCCTTCGAGGATGCGCTTCGTGATGCTCACGTGCCGAGCGTAGCATCAAGCCGCGCGCGATCAATTTCGGTGCAGGATCATCGCGTTCGAGCCGACGATCCAGAGGTGCCCGCCGGCGCCTGACACGCCCCACAGGTTCTGCGTGACACCGGGCGGTGTCGACGACGTCCACACGGTGCCATCCCAGTGACCCGCCTTCGTCGCCGAGACGCCCCAGATGTCGTTCGCCCCGAACGCGTGCAGATCGGTGAACGCGTCGCTCGCGTGCGATGTCCACGCCGTGCCGTTCCACTGGCGGCTCCCTGATCCCGGCGCCACGGACCAGACGTTGCTGGCCGCGATCGCTTCCACGACATACTGCGTGCTGCCGCCCCCCGGCATCACGGTCGCCCACGCTCCGGTGTAGTGCTTCAGGTACGTCGGCTCGCCGGAGACCCAGACATCGTTGGGTCCCGTTCCATGGATGCTCATCAGCGTTCCGGGAAACGAGGCAGGCGTTGCCCAGCTCGAGCCCGTCCAGTGCTGAACACGACTGGTGCCGATCAACCAGACATCGTTCG
>JAYUYE010000041.1:0-5716 GCA_043752985.1 Myxococcales bacterium | reverse complement strand
CTCGAGATCAAGGTCAGCTACGAGACCCTCCATACGAGCGGTCTGTCGTCCTGGCACGGCGGCCTGTGTCGGGTGAAGGGCTCCTACCGGATCATCGTGGACAAGCGCGCCACGGCCGAGGAGCGCGCGATGACCCTGGCGACCGCCCTGGCAACGTTCGACACGAGCGAGCTCGAGCTGTCCCAGAAGGTCCGCGACGTCCTCAAGTTGCATCAGGGTTCGGGTTCGGCGAAGCATCGCCAGACCGCGGCCTGAGCCGGCTCGTCGAATACACCTCGGGCCGGCGCGCGCTATGCTGTGCGGGTGCGTGCCTGGGCGATTTGCTCGATTGTCGCGGCCCTCGTCGGCTGCGAGGGCAAACCAGCGCGCAACCTGGATCTCGATCGAATCCGGGTGATCTCCAACGCGACCCTGCGCACCGATCAGGTGAGCGGCGGTCCCGGAGCGGTCTCCGCGAAGCTCGACGCCACCGATCCGTACGCGACCTCCACGACGTTCGTGCTGGTCGATGCCGAGAACGGGGCAGGCGAGGGTGCCTACGTCACGCTCTCCGGTGAGCTGACCGACGATGGCGGCGGGGTGATCGGCATGCTCAAGGCGCAGTCGCTGTGGGTGCCCGCGGGCGAGCGCCGGCTGTTTGCGCTGGTCGATGACGAGCGCAAGGAGCGGCCCGCCTCGACGTCCGCGCGCATCGTGGTCCGCGGTGCGCTCGTGCCCGAGTCCCCGCCGCGCGCGCGGATCGATCAGCTCCACGCGTTCGACGACTACGGCAAGGTCGTGGTCCAGGCGAACCTCGTCAACGACGCCGATCGGATCGGCAAGGTTGTCGTGATCTCCGCGTTCCACGATGCGAACGGACGCCCGATGACCCGACCGTTCCAGATCATCGAGATCGACAAGAAGCAGACGAAGACGGTGCAGTTCGTCGGGCCGCCGGGATCGAAGACCGGAACGATCTTCGTCGGCGACGTCGTCTACTGACTAGACGCGATTCGCCAGGCCGCCGAAGTACGGATCGTTTGCGACGATGTCGGCGAGTAGCTCGCGCAGCTCGGCGCGCTCCGCCGGGGAGAGGTCCGGCGTTGCGGTGGCCTCGACGAGCTGATCGATCGCCTCCTTGGGCGTCAGCTTGCCGGCTGCGACGTCGGCGGCGAGCCGATCGATATCCGCGGCGTTCTCCGCGTGCTCGACGGTCGCCGCGCTGTCGACCGCATCCGCGGCATCGGCCGCACCGGGGCCATCAGGAGCCTCGGGGCCCGTGGGGCCGCCTGGGCCCTGCGGGCCACCGATTCCAGAAGGTCCACCGACGCTCATGCCGTGCTCTCGACAAACATACCAAAGTGGAGCGGGAGGATGGGGATGGTCATGGACGGAGGCATCGGGTTAGCGCGCCTATCGGCCGGCGGCACGTTCGGTTGCGTGGCACCTTCTGCGGAATGAGGTTCGCGCTCCTGGTGACGGTTTTCGCGCTGTGCAGTGGGTCCTGTGGCTCGTCGCGCACGGCATCGCACTCGGCCCCACCCGCGGCCCTCGCTGCGTTCCCGGCGACGCGCTGGGTGCCGGCCGATCCGACCTACGTGGTCGCAGCCCCCACGGTCCGGGAAGCGCAGCGCAGCCTGCGGGACACGATCGACTCGATCGGGATGATCGGAGGCGTCGAGGTCTCCGAAGTCTCGGCCGAGTTGACCCGGCTGATCGCGGTCGATCCGCTGAGCACCGAGGCACTCGCCGCGATCGGGATTGACGTCGAGGGCGGCCTCGCGATGTTCTCGGACGATGTCTCGCCGACGTTCGTCGTGCGGCTCGCGGCCGTGGATCAGATCCAGGCCTTCTTCGATCGCCAGCGCGAGCGCGGCATGGTCACCCAGTCGGTCGTCGTCGACGGTGCCGAGGTGTTCTCCGCGCAGCTGCTCGCAAACGTCAAGGTCAGCTGGGCGATCGCCGACGACTGGCTGTGGATCCACTTCGCGCTGCCGATCGGTCCCCCGGACGGAACGGAGTGGTTCTCGAACAGCCGCAAGCCGCAGGGTGCGGCGTGGGGACGCGACTGGGAGTGGGCGCGCGACGCCACGAGGTCAGCGAAGCCCGCACTGACCGGGTTCGTCGACGCCGTCGACCTCCTGGCGACCCTGTCCGCAAAGGTCCCCGATGCGATCGCGTGCACCAGGCTGCTCGCGCCGGTCGGTCGCGTCGGACTCTCGATCGAAGGCGACGGTTCGCGTGCGACCGGCCGGATCGCGCTCGATGTCGGGCCCGCCGCGGCCTCGATCGCGGCGGCGCTGCTGCCGGTGCCCGAGGGCCTCGCCGCGCAGTCGCAGGGCGCGCCGCTCGCCGCGCAGTGGAACCTCGATCTTCTCGCGGTGCGCGCCTGGCTCCAGCCGTGCCTGCGCACGATCAACGAGGACCTCGGCGACCTCGATCGCTACGGCGTGCGCGGTGGCCGCGCCGTGCTGCAGTCGTTCGATCCCGACGACAAGAGCGGCGCCGGCGCGATCGCGCTCGACCTCGTCGACAAGAAGTTCTTCGCGAGTCAACTCGACGAGGTGCCACTGCGATCGACGCTCGAGCGCAACCGGACGTTCGGGCCGCACAAGGGCCATTCGCTCGCGGTCCCGTTCGTGGCGACGCTCGACTACGTTCTCACCGATTCGCTCGCGCTCGCCGCGGTCGGCGATGGGCTGCTCGCGAAGATCGTCGGCACCGGCAAGACCGTGCCGGGACCGATCGCGTCGATCGACATCCTCCCCCCCGCGATGTCTCCCGAGGCCTGGAGAACGGTGCTCGGTGCGATCGATCGGCGGTTTGCGGAGGTCGTCGTCGACAGGTTGATGCGGTGGCGTGAGGGCCACATCGCCGTGACGCTGGAGGGGACGTCGTTGCTCGTCGCCGCGACCGGGGTGCGTCGCTGAATCGTGCTACTACCCGGGCCGTGGCTGCCCCTGTCGTACGGCTGCGAGACGTCACCAAGTTCTACGGCGCCGGCGCGGCGCGCACCCAGGTTCTCCGCGGCGTCAGCCTCGATATCGAGGCCGGCGAGCTGGTCGCCCTGGTCGGCCAGTCCGGGTCCGGCAAGTCGACCCTCTTGAACATCGTCGGCGGGCTCGACCAGCCCGACTCCGGCGAGGTCGAGGTCCTCGGCATCGATACGATCCAGTCCGGCGATACCAAGCGAGCGAAGCTCCGCAACCAGTCGATCGGGTTCGTGTTCCAGGCGTTCAACCTCATGGACCACCTGACCTGCCTCGGCAACGTGACCATCCCGGCGTCGTTCTCGAGCAGCGCTCCGAAGAAGGAGGTCGAGGAGCGCGGCCGCGAGGCGATGCGCCGGGTCGGGCTCGCGGACTTCGCTCACCGCAAGCCGAGCGAGCTGTCGGGCGGGCAGAAGCAGCGCGTCGCGATCGCTCGCGCGCTGTTCGGATCACCGACGCTGCTCCTCTGCGACGAGCCGACCGGCAGCCTCGACTCCGAGACCGGCAAGGAAGTGATCGAGTTCATCCGCGAGCTCAACGCCAAGGAAGGCGTGACACTGTTGATCGTGACCCACGAGCGCCGCGTCTCGAGCGTTGCCAAGCGGGTGATCGCGATGCGCGATGGCATGATCGTCGAGACCTCCGACGAGGAGCTCGAAGCCGCCCACCAGAACGCAGGTCCCGCATGATGCCCGCCAAGAGCCTCGTGCGCATGGTGATCGCAAACACCCTGCGCAGTCCCCGCCACTTCATCCTGTCGGCGTTCGGCATCGTGATCGGCATCGGCGCCTTCGTGCTGTTCCTCGCGCTGACCCAGCGCGCCGGCAGCGTGCTCGAGAAGATCTTCCCGCTCGACGAGGTCCAGGTCGTCGCGCCGCGCGTCTCGCTGCTCGGCAAGGACACCTCGAAGCGCCTCGACATGAAGACGGTCGCGACGATCCTCGCCCGGCCCGAGGTCGGCAGCGCTGTGCCGCGCATGAACCTCGCGTTCCCGGCGGCGGGTCGCGGCTCGTTCGAGGGCACGGACCTCAAGTTCGAGGTCGGTGGCTTCGCCGACGGCGTCGACGCGAGCTTCGTCCAGGACGACGAGCGGATCCGCGATCTGTTCAAGGACTGGGATGCGGTGAAGGACCCCGCGCACAACGTCGCGTGCGTTCCGCCGCCGATGGATCCCGACGATCCAGTGCGCCATGCCCCCCGGGCCGCGAAGAAGCCGGCGGCCCCACCGGCGAGTGGAGGCGGGTGGGGCGACCCCGTGCCCGCCGCAGTCAGCGGGAGCGCCGGCGGCAGCGGCAGTGCGGTCGGTGGCGGCAGTGCGGTCGGTAGCGGAGCTGGCAGCGGCAGCGCGATCGTGATCTCGCAGACCCCACCGATCTCCGCCGCGCAGGCGGCCGAGAACTATCGCAACCCGTGCCCGGATCCGGATCGCTACTACTGCGACGATACCGAGCGCATGTGCAAGCACCGCGTTCCGGTGGTGCTTTCTTCGACGGTCGTCGAGCTCTACAACAACCAGTTCGCGAAGTCGCACGGCATGCCGATGGCGGATCAGAACCTGGTGAACTTCCTGATCCAGTCGCGCGGTCTGTCCGCGATGCGGTTCTCGATCGGTCTCGCGAACACGACGATCGCGGGCACGGGCGGCGTGACGAAGAAGCGGCCGCGCCGCGTCGAGGCCGTCGTCGTCGGTGTCAGCTCGCGCGCGATGCAGGTCGGCGTCACGATGCCGATCCAGTACATCGAGCGGTGGAACCGCGAGTTCATGGGCGAGGAGGCCGCGAGCGCGTACTCGTCGATCATCGTGCGGCTCAAGGACCGCAACCAGCTCGCGCCGTTCAGTCAGTGGCTCGTCGACGAGCAAGGGCTGAGGCTCGAGGACTCCCTCGGAGAGCGGTTCGCCACCGTGATCTTCGTGATCCGCCTCCTGTTCCTGATCATCTCCGTTGCGATCCTCGTGATCGCGATCATCAACATCGGCCACAACTTCTTCATCCAGGTCTCCGAGCGTCGCCGCGAGATCGGCATCATGCGGGCGGTCGGGGCGACCCAGACGGATGTCCTCCTGATCGTCCTTGGCGAGGCGGCGATCATCGGTGTGGTCGGCGGCGTCCTGGGGATCAGCCTGGCCAAGGGGATCGCGGTGATCTGGAACGCGTTCGCCGCGGCCAGGGTCCCGCGGTTCCCGTTCAAGCCCGACTCCTGGTTCGACTTTCAGCCGTGGATCTGGGGCAGCGCACTCGTGTTCTCGACGGTGTTCTGCATCCTGGGCGGCTACTTGCCGGCGCGCCGCGCTGCCAAGATGGAGCCCGCGCAGGCGCTCGCGCAGAACTGACGCCACCGGGTGCGGCGCCTTGACCGCAATTCATATTTCGGGCTGCCAGCGGATTTCCTTTGATGTGCCGGTAGCTTCGAGCTAAGACCTGCGGCCACGAGGTAGTAACCTGCTTGTGGCCCAAGGAAACGAATTCGGATCGGGTCCCACCTCATCACACCGGAGGCGGCATGCCATTGGGTGCCTCTCCAAGAGAACAACGCGTGAAGAAGCCGGCGCCCTTCGGCAAGTACTACCTGCTCGAGCGGATCAATGTCGGCGGCATGGCCGAGGTGTTCCGCGCCAAAGCGTTTGGCGTCGAGGGCTTCGAGCGCCTCGTCGCGGTGAAGCGCATCCTCCCGAACATCGCGGAGGACAAAGAGTTCATCCGCATGTTCATCGAGGAGGCGAAGCTCGCCGTCCAGTTGAACCACGC
>JAYUYE010000040.1:0-5724 GCA_043752985.1 Myxococcales bacterium | reverse complement strand
GTGGCTCGACCCTGGCGTGTTCGGCACGCTCGGCGTCGGTGGTGGATTCGCGCTCGGCGCGGCGCTCGTTCGCCCGGGCCGCGAGGTCTGGCTGATCTGGGGCGACGGCTCGTCGGCGTACACGCTCGCCGAGTTCGACAGCTTCGTCCGCCACGGAGTCGCACCGATCGCGATCATCGGCAACGACGCATCGTGGGCGCAGATCGCGCGCGAGCAGATCGAGATCCTCGGCACGACCCTGGGTTGCGACCTGCGGCGCACCGACTATCACAAGGTCGCCGAGGGCTACGGCGGCGTGGGCCTGCAGCTCACGGATCCGGCGCGCGTCGATGCCACGCTCGCCGAGGCGAAGGCGATCGCGAAGACTGGCCGCCCGGTCTGTATCAACGTGCACCTGCGCAAGACCGACTTCCGCAAGGGCTCGATCTCGATCTGATGCGGACGCTGGTTGCGCTCGCATTCGTCGGCGTGCCCGCGACCGCGGCCGCGGAGCTGCGCGCATTCACCGCGACGTACGAGTACGCGACGCAGCCCGAGGGCACGACGTCGGTCCAGCTCTGGCACACCGGCCGCCGCGTCACCTGGGACGACCGCTATGTCGAGGAGCTCGAGCGACGCATCGAGCTCAAGCACGGTATCACCGAGCACTGGGACGTCACGACCTCGACTGTTCTGACCCAGAGTGGGCGCACCGGGCTTCAGCTCGATCGCGTGGTGCTGGGTCCGCGCTTCCGGTTCGCCGATCGCGCGGAGTGGCCGGTCGACGTGATGCTCGGGCTCGAGGCCGGCAAGGTCACCGACCGCAGCATCTATCCCTTCGAGCTGCGGGTCATCCTCGCTCGCGATGTCGACCGGCTCACGCTCGCGGTCAATGGCGTCGGGCTGATGCGCGTCGGCAAGGACCTGACCGACGACGTCGAGTTCGATCTGGGCTGGTCCGCCGGAGCGAGCTACCAGCTCCATGACAAACTTCGGGTCGGCGCCGAGACCTGGGGCTACACCGCGGATGACGGACCGCGGCCGGCGACCCATGACGCGCGGATCGCGGTCGGGCCCGTGCTCCACGTAGCACCGTCGCCGAAATTGTGGGCGACCGCGACCGCCGGGTTCGGGCTGACCGCTGCGGCCGACGTGTTCACGGTGCGGGTTCTCCTCGGGATCGAGCTCTGACCGGCCCCCTGCGCAGATTGCGCAACCGGGGCTCGTGAACCTGAGCTAGGTTCCGCCGCATGATGAGGACGCTCGGGGCAGCCCTGCTCGCGCTCGCCGCCTGTAGCAGCGGTGGCGGTGGCGGCGGCGGCGGTGGCGGTGGTGGTGGAGACGGCGGCGGATCCGGATCGGGTCAGCCTGACGCGCCCACGGTCACCAAGCGCGCGCGGTTCGTCGCGATCGGTGATGCCGGCAAGGGCAACGCAGCGCAGCGCCAGGTCGCGGTTGCGATGCGCGACGTCTGCGCTGCGAAGGGCTGCGACTTCGTCCTCATGCTCGGCGACAACATCTACGACGCGGGCGTCGCGAGCGTCACCGATGGTCAGTGGCAGACGAAGTTCGAGCAGCCGTACATGGATATCGACCTGCCGTTCTATGCGGCGCTCGGTAACCACGACAACGGCGGCAAGTTGCTGATCGATGTGCCGGGTATCGGCAACGAGTTCGACAAGGGCAAGATCGAGGTCGACTACACGCAGGTGTCCACGAAGTGGAACATGCCGGCCACGCACTACACGTTCAGCGTGGGCCATGTCGGTTTCATCGTGCTCGATACCAACGCGATGATCTGGGAGAACACCCAGTTCGGCGATCAGGCGTCGTGGCTGCCGACCGCGATGATGGAAGTCGCCGACAAGGACTGGACGATCCTCGCCGGTCATCATCCATATCGCTCGAACGGCACGCACGGCAACGCCGGCGACTACGACGCACCCGAGCTCGCGGGCATCCCGATCCCCAACCCGCTGCCGATCCAGAACGGAGACGCCGTGAAGACGTTCTTCGACGACCACCTGTCGGGGCTCGGGCAGGTCTATCTGTCCGGTCACGATCACAGCCGGCAGTGGCTCGACGAGCCGACTGCGCTCGGCGGGACGGAGATGATCGTGTCCGGTGCGGGTGCGTCGACCACCGAGATTCGCGATCGCGGCAACACGGCGTTCTACGAGGATGCTGCGAAGGCCGGCTTCTTCTACGTCGATATCGAAGGCGACACGTTCACCGGCACGTTCTACGACGCGCAGGGCAACGTCGATTACACGCGCACATTTACAAAGCCCTAGGCGTTCGCCTCAGCTGCGGAGCTCCCCGAGGAACCCGCGCGACCACGCGCTCGCGGTGTCCTGCCACACCGTCGTGCGCAGGGCTGCGTGACGCGCGACCCGGTCCTCGCGCGGCATCCGGAGCGCGAGGTCGAGATCCGCGGCGAGACCGTCCGCGTGATACGGATTCGTCAGCACCGCCAGCGTCATCCGCTCGGCCGCACCGCAGAACTTCGAGAGTACGAGCACGCCCGGATCCTCCTCGGTCTGCGACGCGACGAACTCCTTCGCGACGAGGTTCATGCCATCGCGCAGCGGCGTGACCACGGCGACCGCGGCCTGCCGATAGAGGTGCGCGAGCGAGTCTTGGTCGTACGAGCGATACAGATAGCGAACCGGAACCCAGTCCGCTTCGCCATACGCGCCATTGATTCGGCCGACGAGTGACTCGACGCGCGATCGCAGCTCCGCGTACTCCGGGACTTCAGACCGCGTCGGCACCGAGACCTGGATCAGTGAGACCTGGTTGCGCCACGCGGGATACTTCTCGAGGAGCCGCGCGAAGCTCTCTAGCCGCTCGGGGATGCCCTTCGAGTAGTCGAGGCGATCGACGCCGAGGATCAACTTGCGGCCGCCGAGCATGCGATCGACGGGGCCGAGCTCCGGCGGTGCCGCTCGCTGCGCAGCTTCTGCGAATCGATCCGGATCGATGCCTACCGGGATCACGCGGACGCGTTCGCGCGCGCGGCGCTCACCGTCGGCGCCGAACAGGCCGCGCGCGGTTGCGTAGAAGTTCTCGGCCCAGCGATGCGCTTGCAGACCGATCCGATCGTGCTCGAGGAGCGCCGCCATGACCTCCGCTGCCCACGGCATGGTCTCGAACACGTCGAACGGCGGAAACGGGACGTGGAGGTAGAAGCCGAGGCGGCCGCGATGACCGAGCCGCCGCAGATCGCGCGCGGTGAGCATCAGGTGGAAGTCCTGGATCCAGACCTCGGCGTTCGGCCCACCGGCCTCGCGCACCATCTGGGCGTACGCGTGATTCGCCTCGACGTAACAGCTCCATTCGTCGTCGATGTAGCGGACTCGCCCGGGGAACGCGTGGAGCAGCGGCCACAGGCTCTGGTTGCAGAACCCCGAGTAGAACCGCTCGCGCCAGGTCGGCGGATAATCGAACTGAGCGCGGGTGAACGCCTCGCCGTCCTCGATGCGCAACCGCAACCCCGGATCGCGCTCGGCACCACTCCACCCGAGCCAGATGCCGTTGGTCTCGGCGAGTGCAGGCAGCAGTGCGGAGACGAGGCCGCCGACCTCGCGCTTGCGATCACCGCTGGGAACGGAGGGCAGCCGGTTCGAGGCGACGATCAGACGCGGCTCCGTCGCGGCCCGCGGTGCGCGGGCGACCGTGAGCTCCTCGGGGGCGGCCACCGGGTGCTGCAGCCGCGCGCTGATCAGCCATCGCAGGAAGCGGTGGACGGCAGCGGGCGAGGGGAGTCGCAACCCGGCCTGCGTGCGCCGTGGCCGGTTCGCGACGAGGATTCCGGTATCGCCTTCGCGGAGGCTGCCGAACATGTCTTCGTCAGTGATGTCGTCGCCGATCGCGAGCACGGGCGCGCCGGCCGGTCCACGATTCCGCAGCCAGCCGAGGGCACCGCCCTTGTGCGCCGCCGTGTGCCGGACCTCGAGTGCCTCGGCCTCGGGCAGTCGCTCGAGCTGGCGCTGCGTCTCGAGCCATTCGTCGACGAGGACCTCGGCGGCGAGTGCAATCTCGTCGTGATGCTCGGCAGCGACGCGACGCCAGTGCAGGCATACCGAACATGACTTGCGCTCGACGAGTGCACCGGCGTGACGCCGCGCGAGCTCGGAGAGAGCCTGCTCGATCTCGTCGAGCTGCGGCACCGGTGCGAGGGCCGCGGTCCACATGCCGTCGGCGTGACGCCACACACCGTGCTCTGCGGCGAACACGATGCGCGGAAACCGACCGGGGAGCTCTTCGATCAGCGCGCGCGATCGTCCGCTGATCACGCCGAGCGTGACACCCGGCACCGCCGCGAGCTCTTCGAGCAGCCTCGCCGTGTCGCCGTCGAGCCGGGCTTCTTGCGGCGACGCTGCATACGGCAACAGCGTGCCGTCCAGCGCGACGGCAATCACGAGGTGGCTCACCGATGCGAGGTGCTGCCATTCCGTGGACACGCCTGGACCATAGGCCGCACGTGTCAGCGAGGAGCGGGGGGGAGTGCATCCTCACGCGCAAACACCGCATCCCGAAACCGGTTCGGCCGCCATGCATTCTGGACCTGATCCAGCTCTGCATCGCGGCCGATAAAATTGATGGCACGATCCAGGCGCGTGATCGGCGTGACCTCGCCATCGTCGTTCGCTGCATCGCAAGAATCTGGATCCGTGCGAGTCGACGGCCCGCTGGTTTATATTCCAGCCGGTTCGTCTGTCCTGGTCGTGCCTGACTTCAAGTACTGCGATCGGTGTGCCAGCTCCGCGACGAGCTGGGCTTCGGTCCGGAACCGGGTGTCGATGTGAGGACATCGCCGTCATCGTCGACAGCTGCGTCATCGATCGGCTCTGGCAGCACCTCGACGGAGATCGGCGGTGCCCGCGTCGCGAGGGTTTCCTGCTCCGCGAACCACGCGAGCTGTGCTTCCACGCGCGCAACCAGTGTGCGCCGTGCGCCAAGCCAATCGTCGCACCAGCGGATCACACCGAACAGCTCGCCCCGGCGCGAGACCTCGCGGAGCAGCTTCACGACGTCGGTCCCGTGCCGGAGATCGAGCAGCGCGGTGCGGAACGAGCGCTCGGCATCGATCACGCGATCGATTACGAAGTGGCGAAGCGTGGCGAGCGTGGCCCCAAGGCTGCCCTTGTGGAATGGAATCTCGTTGCGGTGGAGGACGTCGACGAACCGCGCGCGCATCGCCGTCGCGTGGGTGGCGACTTCGCGGAGCGCGAGGACGGGCGGCGCCTCGCTTCCGATCCGCTTTGCCTCGCGGACCGGTTGGTCGATGGTCTGCGCCTCGACCCGCAGAATCTCCCGGATCAGCTTCTCGAGAAGGCGGCGCGACTCGGGACCCTGCGGAGCGTGCATCCGCTGGTGTGGCTGCACTCGATGTGCCCAGGATCTCGGTGGCAGATCGCGATCGACGACACGATCTGGCGTGCGTGCTCGCGCGTCGTGCGTCGCTGACACGTGACGTCGCTGGCATGCCGTCTGCGTCAAGGACGTACAGGAGTTGGTCCCCATGAAGTTGTACTACTCACCCGGCGCGTGTTCGCTCGCCCCGCACATCGCGCTACGCGAGGCGGATCGACGGTTCGATCTCGAGCGTGTCGATCTCCAGACCCGTCGCACCGCGAGCGGGCGCGACTTCACCGAGATCAACCCCAAGGGCTACGTCCCCTGCCTCGAGGTTGCGGGACACGGAACGCTGACCGAGGCCCAGGTCATCTTGCAGTACAT
>JAYUYE010000039.1:0-2222 GCA_043752985.1 Myxococcales bacterium | reverse complement strand
GGGCGTGCGACCGTGCGTTGGCGCTCGGACCCAAGCGGCGAGGGGACCGAGCCCGCAGGAATTGCGCGGGCACGCACCGTGCAGACCTCAACCGACATGAGCCCCCCACCGCGTGAACCGAACGTCCTCGGCCGCGTGCGGCGTTACCGCATCGTCGTCGGCGTCGATCTGTCCGAGTACTCGGACATCGTGATCGAGCATGCACTGGATCAGGCCGCGCGACACGATGCCCCCGAGCTGCACATCCTGACGGTGCGCGAGAAGCGGCGCCCGAGCAGCGACGAGCTCAAGCAGGAGCTGTGGGAGCGGGTCTACCCGGCGCTCGAGACCTTCAATGCCCACGGCACGGACTGGCGCGCACGTCTCCACGTGCGCACCGGCAAGCCGGAAGAGCAGATCGCCCATCTCGCGGCGGAGATCCGCTCGGACTTGATCGTCATTGGTCAGTTTGGTCTCCACAACCCGAAGAACACCGACCACAACCTGCCCAACCGCGTGCTCCAGGCTGCGGTCTGCCCGACGCTCGTCGTCGGCATGCCGGAGGAAGCCGACCTCTCGCCGCAGTGCCCGATGTGCGTCGTCGTCCGCGAGGACTCGATCGGGGAGCGCTGGTTCTGCTCCGGTCACACCGAGCAAGGCCGCAAGATCGAGCACGACATGACCCCGATGACCACGTGGTCAGGCGGCTCACTCGTCTGGGGCTAATCGTGGCATCGTGGAAGCGTGCAGCTTCCGTTCGTCGAGGAAGTCCGTGACCCCCACGCGTTGCGCAGCGCGCTCGTCTCCACGTTTCGCCGCGTGATCCGGCTGTACTTCCGCGACATCGAGCGCCACGGCATCCCGCCGGCGAGTGATACCCGCGGACGAGTGTTCGTCTCGAACCACACCAACGCATTGATCGATCCGGTCGTCGTGCTCACCGATGCCGCGTGCCCGATCTCACCCGTGGCGAAGTCGACGCTGTGGTCGGTCCCTGGCCTCAGCTGGCTGCTCGACCGTGCGGGCGCGGTGCCGATCGTGCGGCGCAAGGACAACGTGGCCAAGGATGCGGGCGCGAACGCAGATGTGTTCGACAAGATCGCCACCCACCTCGGCGCCGGCGGAAACATCCTGATCTTCCCCGAGGGCACGAGCCACAGCGAGCCGCACCTCGCGCCGTTGCGCAGTGGCGCTGCACGCATGTTGCTCGCGGCCGAAGAGCGCCGAGGCATCCCGCCGACGTTCCAGGCGGTCGCGCTCGAGTTCGACGCGCGTCACGATTTCCGCTCGCGTTGCCTCGTGCTGTGGGGACCGATCCGCAAGTTCGCCGACGTCACCGGCGAGGGTGAGACGCGCGTGCAGGCCGCCACGGCGATCATGGAGGCGGACCTCAAAGAGCTGCTCGTCGAGGGCGAGACCCACGAGGAGCGCCTTCGCATCACGCGAGTCGCCGAGCTCCTCGCGACCGATGCTGGCGATCGGACCCTCGGGGCGTGGAGCGACATCGGCCGCCAGGTCGAGCTCGCGAGCCGCACGCTGCGCAGCGTCGACGCGCCGGTCGTCGCGCGCGTCGCGCAGCACGTCGATGCGTACTATGCCGAGCTCGAGCGTAGCGGCCTCGATGACGCGCAGGTCGCCGGTCGCAGCGAGATCCTCGACGATCGTGTGCCGCTCTCGAGGTGGCGCCGCGCTGCGCTCGCCCCCCTTGCTGCGTCCGGGTTCGCGCTCTACGCGATTCCGTACTTTCTCCCGCGCTGGATTGCACGCAAGGCGGATCCTGACGCGACGTCGACGATCAAGCTCGGCGCCGCGCTCGTCGTTTACCCGCTGTGGGCCGCCGGCCTGGTCGCCGGCTCGTTCGCGTTCCTGCCCCCGCCCCTGTCGATCGCAGCCGCGGTGATTGCGGTGACATCGCCGTTCGCCGCCCTGCGCTGGCTCGACTCGCTCTACCAGCGCCGCGCCGAGCCCACGCCCGACCAGCGCGCTCGTCTGATGCGGCTGCGGATTGCCGCGCGAACAGCCATCGACGAGGCGCGCAGCAAGTTGCCGTCGTAGCGCCAACGCAGCCGGCCCGCCGTGTCCGTCGAGGATCGGAGGAGATCTCAGGCCGCCGCGGCCATGAGGCGAGGCGCGGAGGCCCGGGCCTGAGCCAGCTCCGGCTTGATCAGGGCCATCAGGCCACCGACCACGCCGGCGACGCCGGTGACGAGAAGGAGGGTCAGGCCGCTGCCCGAGTCGCCTTC
>JAYUYE010000038.1:0-5735 GCA_043752985.1 Myxococcales bacterium | reverse complement strand
ATCACGGGCGCCGCCGCGTCAGCCGAGCCGCGACCAGAAGTCCTGCAGGCGTTGCACCGATACCGGCACCGCGGTCTTGAGCTCGGGCGCGAAGGTCTGCACGCGAAACTCCTCGAGCAGCCAGCCAAGCTCCTCGAGCTCGGGAACGACGTAGCCCTTCGCGTCGGTCTCGTCGCGCTTCTTGACGTAGCTGGCCCAGAACGGCGCGACCTGCGCAGCCTTCTGCTGATCCTTCTGCGGATCGTGGGACAGCCGCTGGAGCCGGATGTGGATCGCCTTGAGATAGCGTGAGATGTGGACGAGCCGGCCGAACGGCGTAGAGCGCATCAGGTCGGGCTGCACGAGACGGCGCAGCTGACTCTGGATGTCCTCGACCGCGGTACGGGTGGGGCCCGGCCTGCCTGCCAGCTGCTTGAGCGCAGCGCGCACCTTGTCGTGCT
The DNA here is from genome assembly GCA_043752985.1 of Myxococcales bacterium. GTDB lineage: Bacteria > Myxococcota_A > Polyangia > Haliangiales > Haliangiaceae > JABFXX01. Next base: position 5,295 of record JAYUYE010000038.1, on the reverse strand, counting down.
CCTCGCTCAACTCGATGGCGGTCCGCACGAGATTCCCAAGAATGTCGGGCAGCGCGACGCGGCCTGCGGTAGCACGCGCGGTGAAGGCGACCTTGGTGCGCGGAACTGCGTCCGGATCGGTGAGCTGGAACGCCTCGTCGAGGGCACGCAGCACGATCTGCCGCCGCGCCGGACCGAGCATGGCGGGCAGCTGGGCCTCCTGCTTGGCCGCCGTCGAGCCGAGCTGGAACAGGAACAGCCGGCGGAGTCCATCCCGCGTGGAGGTGGTGGCCGCCGCCGCGGACTCGAGCAGCCGCACGTCGACCGCCATCTCGGTCTCCACGAGCGCCGGGTAGGCGAGCATGGCGCGCCCCCCGACCTCGAGAGTCACCGAGACCGGCAGCGTGTCGATGTCCCAGGCCTTCATGCCGGTGCGCTCGTGCCGCTCGCGCGGCGCACGCGACCACAGCTCCTTGGCCCGGTTGCCGAGCGTGCGCTGGAGGTCGGCGAGATCGCGGCCCTGCGCGATCGTGCGATCATTGTCGTCGACGACACGAAAAGCCATCGAGAGATGCGCCGGGACCGCGCGTAGATCCCACGCATCACGCGGGACGCGCTGGCCCGTGCGCTCGAAGATCACGCGCTCGAGCACGGGCAGCATCGCACCGTCGAATGGGCAAAGGCCCGTCGCGAGAGCGCGCACGAGGTCGTCGAGCGGAGCGAGCGCCTTGCGCAGCGGTTTCGGCAACGACTCGAGAAGGGCCCGGAGCTTGTCCTCGTGCCAGCCGGGGATGGTCCAGGTCAGCACGGCGGGGTCGAGCTGCGGCAGCAGCGCGAGCGGCACGGTCGCCGTGATGCCGTCGTCGTCCTCGCCGGGATCGAACTTGTAGGTCAAGCGCATCGTCGCGCCGCGCACCGTGAGCTCGTCAGGATAGCGGTCCGGCGAAAGCTCGGCCGCCTCGTCGAGGAGGATGTCGGCGCGCGACAGTTCGAGGATCGAACGGTCCCGCGCCTCGGCCTCGCGGCGCCACTGCTCGAACGTCTTGCCGCTGTACACGTCATCCGGGAGACGACTGTCGAAGAAGTTCCACAGTGATTGCTCGTCCGCGAGCATGTCGCTGCGCCGCGCCTTGTCGCGGAGGTGCTGGACCTCGTCGAGGAGGCGGCGGTTGTGCTCCATGAACGCGGCCTTGGTCACGTACTCGTGACGGACGAGCGCATGCGTGATGAACAGCTCGCGGCACAGCGCCTGATCGAACGGCGCGTACGACACCTTGCGGTCCTTCACGATCGGCAGGCCGTACAGCGTGACCTGCTCCTTGGCGACGACCTGCCCCGCCTTCATCTCCCAGTGCGGGTCGCCGTGGCTGCGCTTGCACAACGAACCTGCGGCCTGCTCGATCCAGCCCGGATCGATCTTCGCCACCGAGCGTGCGAAGAGCTGCGAGGTCTCGACGAGCTCCGCTGCCATCACCCATTGCGGTGGCTTGCGGGCGAGCCCCGACGACGGATGGATCTGAAACTTGGTCTGGCGCGCACCGACGTAGATCCGCGCCTCGGCGTTCCACATCCCGATCTTGGACAGCAGCCCGGGCAGCAGCGCGCGATGGATCTGTTCGCCCGAGGCCGGCGTGTCGTTCGGCGCGAAGTCGAGCTCGCGCATCACGCGAACGATCTGCGCGTGAATGTCCTCCCACTCGCGCATCCGATTGAAGTTGAGGAAGTTCTCGCGGCAGGTCTTGTACAGCTGCGACTTCGAGCCGCGCCCCCGCGCTTCCTGCCAGAACGCCCACAGCTTGAGGATGCTCGCGAAGTCGCTGCCTTCGTCCTTGAACTTGCGGTGCGCTTCGTCGGCGCGCTGCTGCGCCGCGTGCGGACGATCGCGTGGATCCTGTAGACCGAGCGCGGACGCGATCGTCACCACCTCGCGCAGCGCGCCTTCGTCGCGACCGCCGAGGATCATTCTCCCGAGCCGCGGATCGATCGGCAGCCGGCCGAGCTGTTCACCGAGCTGCGTCAGCCGCCCGTAGTCGTCGAGCGCGCCGAGCTCCTCGAGCACGCGGTAGCCCTCATCGATCGCGCGCTTCTGTGGCGGATCGAGAAATGGAAAGCTCTCGATGCTGCCGAGGTCGAGCGCCTTCATCCGCAGGATCACGCCCGCGAGGCCGACCCGCTTGATCTCCGGATCGGTGTGCGCCGGCCGCGAGTTGTAATCCTGCTCCTCGTAGAGCCGGAAGCAGATCCCGCTCTCCGTTCGGCCGCATCGTCCCTTGCGTTGATCGGCGCTCGCCTTCGAGACCGGCTCGATCAAGAGCTGCGTCACGCCCGTCCGCACGCTGTACCGATTCATCCGCGCGACGCCCGCATCGACGACGTAGACGATTCCCGGGATCGTGAGTGACGTTTCGGCGACGTTGGTCGCGAGCACCACGCGCCGCCCCGGTCCGGACTGGAATACGCGCTGCTGCTCGGCCGCCGACAATCGCGCGTACAGCGGCAACACGACGGTATGCGGCAGCGCACGCTGCTCGAGCTCGCTCATGGTCTCGCGGATCTCGCGTTCGCCCGGCAAGAAGACCAGCACGTCATTGCGCGGATCGAGCTCGGTGATCTCGTTGACCGTGTTTGCCACGGCGTCCGCGATGTCGACCTCGTCCTCGCGTGGCGGCCGGTACAGCACATCGACCGGATAGGTTCGGCCCGAGACCTCGATCACGGGTGCGTTGGCGAAGAACTTCGAGAACCGCTCGGTCTCGAGCGTCGCCGAGCTGACGATCACGCGCAGCTCGGGCCGGCGAGGCAACAGCTGCTTGAGGAAGCCGAGCAGGAAGTCGATATTGAGGCTGCGCTCGTGTGCCTCGTCGATGATGATCGTGTCGTACCCGCGCAGCATCGGATCGCCCTGGATCTCGGCGAGCAGGATGCCGTCGGTCATGAACTTCACGTACGACGTCTTCTTGATCCGGTCGTTGAATCGGACCTTGTAGCCAACGACGTCACCGAGCTCGGTGTGCAGCTCCTCGGCCACTCGCGCGGCCACGCTGGTCGCCGCGATCCGCCGTGGCTGGGTACAGCCGATGTACGCGTGCGCCGCGCGGCCCATCGCCAGGCAGATCTTCGGCAGCTGGGTCGTCTTGCCCGAGCCGGTCTCGCCCGCGACGATGATCACCGGGTGCTCGTCGATCGCGTTCGCGATATCGATCAAGCGAGCCGTGATCGGCAGGTTCTCGGGAAACGTGACCTTGCCGCTCAGCTCGATCCCCGGGCGCAGCACGCTCGGTGCGGTCGGGGGCGGTGGTGGCGTGGCAGGTCCGGTCATCGAGATCCGCCTGATCGCGGTCCGCTGAGATAGCACCTATCTGCTTTGAAGGGGCTCGTCACTCATCCGTTCGCACTCGGTCGCCTACGACTCGCCGATCAACCGCTCGAGCGAGACGTCGAGCCGGCTCTGCACGAGGCGCACGATCGAATCAACCTCGTCGACATCGATCGCAAGTTGCTTGGCAACCTCGGCGCGGATCAGCGTGCCGAGCTCCTCTCGCGCGGCGGCAACCCAGCGCGCGGCCGTTGCGCGATGCACGCCGTAGAGTGCCCCCACGCGATCCACGTTCCAGCCGTCGACGACCTGATAGCGCAGCAGCGCGCGCGATCGATCACTGAGCTTCACGAGCGCGGTGCGCATCGCGGCGTCGACGGAGCCGTGGAATCGAGCGCGGAGGATGCTGAGCTCTGGATCACTGCCCGGTGCGATCAAGGCAAACAGAGCCTCCTCTTCGCGAGGCTCCTCGCGGCGGCCACGCTGCACGGCGCGCACGAGCTCGCGCGTCGCCATCACACGGACGTAGCCACGCAGATCACCGCGGCCCGCGAACTCGCGCATCGCGGCTGGTCGATGTGGATCGGAGGTGAACAGGACGCGGTGCAGCTCGCCACGAACCTCGGTGGCCTGGTCCGGCGTGGCGCGCGTGCGAGCAGCGCCGAGCTGAACCTCGCGTTCCACGATCGCCATGATCGCGCGGGTCGCAGCGGGGTCGCCCGCACCGCCCGCGATCGTGAGGTAGACGTCGCCGCCGCGGCACGCGGTCAACACCTCGACGGTCGCATTGTTCCCGAGGCGTCGCCCCAGCTCCGACGCGAGCTCGCGATCCGTCACGGTCAGCTCGGACCACGTCGCGCGCGCGTCGGCGGCGTGGCGACGCAATGCCTCGACGGTTGCGGTCTCCGTGTCAGGGCCGAAGGCCACGCGAGCCTGCTCGGACAGGTTCGCGTGGAAGGCGACCAGGAGCTCGTCCATGGGCGGCAGCATAGTCGGTTCGTCGAATGTTGCGCGACAGATCCAGGGACGTCCCTCCTTCCAGGCATGGTTCCCCCCAGGTCAACCGCGCTAGGGTCTGTGGGCATGGTGGGGTGTCCGGATCCGGACGAGCTGGCGCAACTTGCTTCATCGGGTGGCGAACCTGTCGCCCGCGCGGCAATCGCCGACCATGCAGCGAGCTGCGAGAGCTGTCACGCCGCCCTCGATGCTCTCCTCTCGGGCGACCTCGCCGGGACTGTCGCCGAATCCGAGGTCAGCACCGGAGCCGGCGGCGTCCCGACGAAGATCGATCGCTATCGAATCAAGCGCCGGCTCGGCTCTGGCGGCATGGGCATCGTGTACGTCGCTCATGATCCGGAGCTCGACCGCGACGTCGCGATCAAGGTGCTGCGGCGAGGTGCGCAGGCGGAGAGGTTGCGGCGCGAGGCAAAGGCGCTCGCCCGGCTCTCGCACCCCAACGTCGTCGCGGTCCACGACGTCGGAGAGCACGACGGTCAGATCTTCGTCGCGATGGCGCTTGTCGACGGGCTCAACCTTCGGCAGTGGCTCACGACTCCGCACTCCGCCGTCGAGATCCTGCGCGTGCTGTGCAAAGCAGCGCGCGGGATCGCGGCCGCGCACGCAGCGGGCCTCATCCATCGCGACCTCAAGCCCGACAACATCTTCGTCGCGACACATGGCGAAGTTCTCGTCGGTGATTTCGGTCTGGCTCGCGATGCCAGCGACGGCGAGGTCGAGGGGGTGTCCGAGCCGGCGGCCGGCCCGACCGAGCTGACACTCACCGGTACGGTCCTCGGGACTCCGGCATACATGGCGCCGGAACAGGCCGCCGGCGCCGCGACCGAGCAATCGGATCAGTTCAGCTTCTGTGTCACCGCGTACGAGGCGCTCTACGGAACACGGCCGTTCATCGGCGCGTCATTCGAGGAGCTCCTCGACAGCGTGGAGCGGGGCGTGATCGCGCGGCCGGAACGCTCGCCGAAGATCGCAGCCGGTGTCGA
>JAYUYE010000037.1:0-2225 GCA_043752985.1 Myxococcales bacterium | reverse complement strand
CGTCAATGAACATCGCGTTGTAGGTCTCGTCGTGAACGAGCGCCGGAAGCAGGCGCTTGATCACGACTTTCTTCTGGAAGCCGTGTTCGCCCGGCGAGGTCGCAATGAACAGCTCGGCCATGCCCCCCAGGGCAAGCCGTTCGACGAGCTGATACCGGCCAAAGCCGATCGGAAAGTCGACCACGATCTAATTGATCGTACCACAGGCCCCGCGAGGACCCGGAACGCGGGCCGCGCATCAATACGTGCGAAGTAGCGTGAACCTTTAGCTGCGGCGCATCAGCATGTGACCGGCTCGCTCGAGCGAGTGGGCCACGGCGCTATCGAGGCGATCGAAGTGCTGGATTGCGAGGCCGCGCGCGAGGGTCGCCGCTGTCGTTCGCTCGCGGAGCGGCCTGCGCGCGCTGGACAGAAGAACTTGCAGCGCGCTGCCTTCCGCCTGCTCCAGGAAACCCTTGTAGCCGACGTCGAAGTTGACTTCGCCCGTCTCGGCGAGTCCGCTGGTGTCGATGATCAGGCACGGCGCACCGGTGCCGACCGCCAACATCCACGCGCGCGACAGCAGGCCGTCGATGACCGAGGCGTTCGGCGCGCCGACGAGGAACACCGCCGGGACCTTCGGGAGGAGCTCGACGATCGGGGTGCCGACCTCGAGCTGATCGTTAACGCGCTCGCGCAGGCTCTGCAGCCCGGATGCGGCGAACGTGTCACACGCGACGACCGTCAACCATTCGAACAGGCGGGTCATGCGGACCGAATCGTCCGTGGAGACCATGGTGACGATCACGTCGCGAAGCTCGAGGAGCAGGGCGGCGATGTCGAACGCGGTGGCCCCCTCGCTGGCGAACTGCGCACCGAGGAAGGCGGCACTGCGCTCGAGCTCGCGGGTAGCATCGGAGCCAGGCCGGAGCTCGGTCCCCGCTCCGGCGGCCACGATGAGGGCCTCGATCAGATTGGAGACCTGGGCGGTGTGCGTCGCCGCCTTCGTGGCGCGACGAAATCGCAGAGGCGAGCGCTCGAAGCGGACGATCCAGCTGGACAGGATCTCGCTCGATCGCTCGCGGATCACCGCCACCAGCTCGGGGCCATCGCTCACGTGGCAGATCGTAGCAAGCAGGCTGGCAAGCCGCCATGATAGGATGCGTGGGGCGTGAAGCTGACATCTGTGGCCCGTACGGACGTAGGTCGGAGGCGTCAGATCAACGAGGACGCTTTCCACCGGGATGATGCGCGTGGGTTCTACGTCGTCGCCGACGGCGTCGGAGGGCACAACAAGGGCGAGATCGCGAGCCGCGAGGCTGTGGAGCAGCTGACGATGTGGGTCACCGGCGCCACCCGTGACCTGGATCGCCTTGTCGAACGGATCGAGGCGGGGGACACCGAGTGCGTGTGGGAGATCCGCCGACTCCTCGAGACGGGGGTCAAGAGCGCCTGTTACATGGTGTTCGGGATGGCCGAGCTCGACCCCGAGAAGAAGGGCATGTCGACCACCCTGTCCGCGCTCCTGATCCGCGGGGGCTACGCGTTCGCCGTTCACGTCGGCGACAGCCGCGTCTATCGCGTTCGCAAGCAGAGCGTCCTCCAGCTGACCGAGGACCACACGCTGATCAACTACAAGGTCAAGCACGGGATGATGACCAAGGCCGAGGCCGAGAAGGCCGCGGGCAAGAACGTCATCACGCGCGCGGTTGGTCACAAGGACTACGTCCAGGTCGACACCGCGGATCTCGACGTCGCCCCGGGCGATCGCTTCGTCCTGTGTAGCGACGGCCTCCACGGCTACTTGTCCTCGGACAAGGAGGTCGCCGACCTGTGCGCGGACGGCGATCTCGACGAGTGCGCCGAGGCCGCGATCGCGCTGGCGAATCAGCGCGGTGGCAAAGACAACATCACCGCCGTGGTGATCGAAGCTAAAGCCTAGATCCTGCGGTAGCAATGACGCCGCGCCCGCGGATCACGCTCGTCGCGAGTGCACTCGCGGTGGTCGCAGCGGTCCTCGTCATCGTCGCGGTCGTCCACCGCAGTTCGCACCCACCGACGGTAACGCACCGCCGATCGCACGCACTGCCCGTCACGCGGAGCGGTGTCGTCACGCTGACCGGGACGGTGCGTGATGCCGATATGCATCCGGTCGCTGGCGTCGAGGTTCTGTTCCGCCGCTCCGGCCGCGACGTGATCGCGACGACCGGCGCCGATGGCGCGTACCGGATCGAGGTCGCTACCGG
>JAYUYE010000036.1:0-5740 GCA_043752985.1 Myxococcales bacterium | reverse complement strand
ACGGCAACGACGACGAAGGTGAGAAGGACTAAGCGATGCAGGATGTGATCAAGCGCTACTTCTGGGTTCTCGGCGCGCTCGCCGTGATCGTGTGCAGTCTGTTCGCCGCGAAGGCGACCGGCCACATCCTCGAGGCGAAGTTCCTCGGCGACTCGAAGACGGGTCCGAAGATCGCGCCGGTCGTCCAGGCCGAAGCGACTCCGACCAAGACGATCGACAAGGACGGCGGCCAGTTCCAGGCGCGCAACATGTTCTGCTCGGATTGCACTCCGGCGGTCTCGACCGTCGCGGTCAGCACCGACCCGTCGTCGATCCAGATCACGTCGCTACCGCTCGTCCTGCTCGCGACCATGGTCGGGCCAGACGAGAATCAGTCGTACGCGACGATCGTCAACACCGACAGCCAGAAGCAGGGCGGCTACGCGGTCGGCGACCCGATTCCAGGTGCCTCGGGCAAGCTCAAGACGATCAAGTTCAAGTACGTCGACTTCGAGAACAACGGTCACATCGAGCGCATCGTGCTCGCGGGCGCGACGCCGCCGGCGACCCCGGTCGCGGTTGCCGAGCCGACGCCATCGACGGGTGACGAGGGCAAGGATGATCTGCAGGCGTCGATCGACAACGGCATCAAGAAGATCGACGACAACACGTTCGAGATCGACAAGGCGCTGGTCGACAAGGTCCTCGCGAATCCGATGGCGGTCGCGAAGGGCGCGCGCATCGTGCCGGCCGTCAAGAACGGCAAGCCCGACGGCTTCAAGCTCTATGCGATCCGGCCGAGCTCGGTCTACGCGAAGCTCGGGTTGACCAACGGCGACACCCTGCAATCGATCAACGGCTTCGAGCTGACCTCCGCCGACAAGGCACTCGAGGTCTACACGAAGCTGCGCGAGGCGACCTCTCTGGAGATGGAGGTCATGCGTCGCGGCAAGCCGGTCACCCTCAAGTACACCATCCGATGAAGGCCCTCCCTGACATGTCTACTCGTCACACCTCCACTCGTTCGCTCGCCGCGTTCCTCATGGTGGCGCTGCTGGCACCCGCGGCCGTTGCGCAGCCCGCGCCCGGGACCACGCAGGCGGCCGGCGCGGAAGACGAGGCGCTGTACGCGTGCAAGAAGCGCACGGGGCAGGTCGCCGTCACGTTCAAGCCGGAGACCGAGCTCAAGGACCTCATCACGTGGGTCATGGGGTTCACGTGCAAGAACTTCATCCTCGACCCGCGCATGGTGTCGACCGGCAAGAAGGTCACCGTCATCGCGCCGAACAAGATGAGCGCGCAGGAGGCGTACAACGTCTTCCTTGTCGCGCTCTCGACGATGGGTCTCACCGTGGTGCCGAAGGGCAACATGATGCGAATCGTCGAGTCGGCGACCGCGAAGAGCGAGACGGTCCCGATCTACAAGAAGGGCATCCCGGGCAACCAGGACCAGGTCGTGCGCTACATTCTGCGGCCGTCGCACGCGCAGATCGAGACGCTGCGCGGTGCACTCGATTCGATCCGCTCGCCCGCCGGCAACATCCAGGTCGCCGGCTCGATGCTGATCATCACCGACTACGCGAGCCAGGTTCGCGACATGATGAGCCTCGCGCGCGCGATCGACGTGCCGGGTGGCAGCGACGGCATCTACACCATTCCCGTCAAGAACGCGGACGCCACGGCGCTCGCGACCAAGCTCAACGAGATCCTCGGCATCTCGGCCGGCAACGCGGCAGCTGCCGGTGGAGGAGGCGGCGGCGGCGGTGGCAAGGCGCGCGTGCAGGGCGCCGCCGGTGCGCCGGCCGGTGACGAGGTCGCAGGTGCGGTCCCGTCGAAGATCCTCGTCGACGATCGCACCAACACGCTGATCGTCGTGTCGAGCGAGGCGGGCTACTACCGGGTCAAGGCGCTCGTCGATCGGCTCGACATCTCGCTCGATTCCGAGGGCGGCACGTCGATCCGTGTTCATCCGCTCGAGAATGCGCTCGCCGAGGAGCTCGCTACCACGCTCAACGCAGCGATGGGTCAGGGCCAGCAGGGTGGCGCACGTGGCGGTGCCGGCGGTGCCGGTGGTCGCGCCGCGGGCAACACCGCAACACCGGTCCCGCCGCCCGTCGTCGGCGATCTCGGCACGTCGCTCGAGGGCACGGTCCGGGTGATCGGCGACAAGCCGACGAACTCGCTGATCGTGATGTCGAGCGGTCGCGACTACATCGCGATCAAGGACGTGATTCGCCGCCTCGATCAGCCGCGCCGTCAGATCTTCATCGAGGCGCTGATCCTCGAGGTGCAGCTCGCCAAGGACCTCAACGTCGGCACGAGCTCGCACGGCGGGCTTCCCGTCGGCGACAGCGGTCTCGCGATCGGTGGCGTTCAGACCCCGAGCCTCAAGTCGCTCGACATCACCACGCTCGCCGCGGCGACCGGTCTGATCGGTGGCCTCGTCGGCGCGCCACTGGCGAACTCGCAGTCGTTCCTCGGCACGAGCATCCCGTCGTACGGAATTCTATTTCAGGCCCTCGCCACCCAGGACAACTCGAACATCCTGTCGGCGCCGCACGTGATCGCGATCGACAACGAGAAGGCGGAGTTCTCCGTCGGCAACAACATCCCGTACCAGGCCGGCCTGTCGTTCGGCGGTTTCGGTGTCCCGCAATCCGGCGCGGCGCTACCGGGTGGCATCGGCCAGAATATCCAGCGCGAGAAGCTGAACCTGACGCTCAACGTCACGCCGCACATCTCGAGCAACGATTCGGTCCGCCTCGAGATCGAGCAGGAGACCAAGGATATCGGCGGCAAGGATCCGCAGCTCGGCCCGACATGGACGGAGCGCAAGCTCAAGACTCAGGTCGTTGTCCACGATCAGCAGAGCGTCGTGATCGGCGGTCTGATCCAGGAGAAGGACATCTACAACGTCACCAAGGTACCGCTGCTGGGCGACATCCCGATCCTGGGCTATCTCTTCAAGTACTCGACGAAGAGCAAGCGCAAGACGAACCTCCTCATCTTGTTGACGCCGTACATCATCAAGGACCAGCTCGACCTCGCTTCGATCCGCGAGCGCAAGGTGCGCGAGCGTGAGGAGTTCGTCCGCTCGTTCACGACGCTCAACGAGATGAAGTACGAGGCCAAGCTCGACTTCCGCCGCAAGCGCGGCCTGCTCGAGGAGATCAACCGATCGGTGCAGTCGGTCGAGCAGGATCTCGAAGTCATTCGCTCGATGGGTGATCGTCAGCGCGTCCTCGAAGGACCGCTCGATTATGCCCCGTCGAGCATCGACGATCCGAACGAGCCGGCGACCACACCATCGATCAAACCTTCGGCGTCGGGTGGCACGCCCGCGCCGACCAAGGGCCCGAACGCCAAGGCCGGCGCCGAGGTGAAGGTACCCTGATGGCGACTCCTGATTATGCAATCCCTCGCGGCGGTGGCGGTGACTTCATTTCCGTCGGTCCCGTCGCGCCGCTGATCGGCGAGATCCTTGTCGGTCGCTGCGGCGTCTCGCCCGAGTCGATCGAGCGCGCGCTGACCAAGCAGCGCGAGGAGGGCGGGCTGATCGGCGAGCTGCTCGTGCGGCTCAAGCTGATCGACGAGGACCAGCTCGCGCTCGCGCTCTCGCTGCAGTCCGAGATGCCGTACCTGCGCGATCTGCCGCGCGCCGAGGATATCCCGGTCGAGCTGATCGACAAGCTGCCGATCAACTTCGCACGCCAGCGCCTGGTGCTGCCGCTCGGCCGCGATGCAAGCGGCCGCGTGATGGTGGCAGTCGCTGATCCCTCTGCCGTCGACGTGATCGATGCAGTCGCGACGCTGCTCTCCGAGCCGGTCGAGCCGGTGGTCGCGTCGAGCCTCAAGATCATCGATCACATCAACAAGACGTACACTCGCCTCCGCGGCTCGCACGAGCTCGAGGAGTCCGGCAAGAAGAACGACGAGGAGACGGCCGAGGACTACCAGGCCGACGAGCTTGTCGACATGCTCGACGCCAACGACGAGGCGCCGATCATCCGCTGGGTGAACTCGCTGATGTTCCAGGCCGCAAAGGAAGGCGCGTCCGATATCCACATCCGTCCCGGAGAGAAGGACATCCTCGTCCGTTACCGCGTCGACGGTGTGCTGCGCGAAGCGAAGCGCGCGCCCAAGAAGTTCCAGCAGTCGATCCTCGCCCGCGTGAAGATCATGGCGGGGCTCAACATCGCCGAGAAGCGGCTGCCGCAAGATGGTCGCATCCGCCGCAAGATGGCCGGCAAGGACGTCGACATGCGTGTCGCGACCGCTCCAACCGCTTCCGGCGAGAGCGTCACGATCCGTTTGCTCGATCGCTCGAGCGTGCTCCTCGGTCTGCCCGACATCGGCTTTGCGGCGGATCAGCTCGACACGATCCGCAGCATCATCAAGCGGCCGCACGGCATCTTGCTGGTGACGGGGCCTACCGGCTCCGGCAAGACGACGACCTTGTACGCGTGTCTGTCCGAGATCAACGCGCCCGACATCAACATCCTCACCATCGAGGATCCGGTCGAGTACCAGCTCGAAGGCATCTCGCAGACGCAGACCAACGCCAAGATCGACCTGACGTTCGCGTCGGGCTTGCGGTCGTTCCTTCGCCAGGACCCCGACGTCATCATGGTCGGCGAGATCCGAGATCGCGAGACCGCCGAGGTCGCGATCACCGCGTCGCTCACCGGTCACCTCGTACTGTCCACGGTCCATACGAATGACGCGGCCGGCGGCATCACGCGTCTCATCGATATGGGCATCGAGCCGTTCCTCGTCGCGTCGTCACTTGTCGGACTGCTCGCCCAGCGCCTCGTGCGACGTCCTTGCTACGAGTGCGCGCGCCCGGTGCGTCCGTCGGAGGAGATGCTGCGTGAGCTAGACCTCGACCCGAAGCTGTTCTTCGCCGGCGGCTATGATCTGCCAGCGGTCAAGGGCGCGCATCCGCCGCCGCTCGGCACTGTTTACGAGCCGGTGGGCTGCCCGGCTTGCAATATGCTCGGCTACAAGAAGCGAACGGCGATCTACGAGCTGCTCATGATCAATGATGCGGTTCGCCGGCTCGCGCTCGCGAAGGCAGACGCTGGCTCGATCCGCAACGCCGCGATCGAGGCAGGCATGGTGCACCTGCGGTTCGACGGCGCTCGCAAGGTCATGCTCGGCATGACCACCCCCGAGGAGGTCATGCTGATGACCGCGGAGAGCTCGGATTAGCCATGCCGATGTACGCTTTCAAGGGCATCTCGCCCAGCGGGAAGACCGTCAACGGCGTCCGCGATGCGGAGTCGCCGAAGACCCTGCGCCAGAACCTGCGCAAGGACGGTGTCCTCGTCACGAGCTTCGAGCTGTCGAAGGGCGGCAAGAACGCGAAGGAAGCGAACGCGAAGAAGGGCGGGCTGTCGCGGGACGTCGATCTCGGTGGCTTCATCGGTGGCGTCAAGAAGGGCGAGATCGCGGCGTTCACGCGCCAGATGGCGACCTTGATCAAGAGCGGGATTCCGCTCGCCGAGGCCCTGGGTGCGCTCGTCGAGCAGATTTCGAACATGCGGTTCAAGACCCCGGTCTCCGAGGTCCGCACCCAGGTCAACGAGGGCATGTCACTCGCCGATGCGCTGGCGAAGCACCCGAAGCTGTTCGACGAGCTGTTCATCTCGATGGTCCGCGCCGGCGAGGTCGCCGGAAACCTCGACGAGGTGCTGTCCCGACTCGCGGACTTCCTCGAGGCGAGCGGCAAGCTCAAGTCGAAGATCCAGAGCGCGATGGT
>JAYUYE010000035.1:0-2227 GCA_043752985.1 Myxococcales bacterium | reverse complement strand
GGTTCACGCATCAGCTCGCTGGCAAGGATGTCCTCGAAGCCTTCAAGGTCGCCGCGCATGCCGAGGCTTTTCACGATGCGACGCGCGTCGTGATCAAGGATCAGGAGGACGCGGGTCTCGACATCCTCACCGACGGTCAGATGTGGTTCGACGACTACCACATGGGTATCGGGTCGTTCCTCTGGTACTGGCTCGAGCGCACGAAGGGGTTCTCGAGCGAGAAGCTGCCGCACCCCGCGCGCGACAAGGCGAAAGGCCGTGACGTCTGGGCGCTCGACGAAGCGGGTGGGGTCGCCGTGGATGGGCCAATCGAGCGCGGCCCCGTGCGCATGGAGCTGATCTATCGGTGGGCGCAGGCGCATACGCAGAAGCCGATCAAGGCGTGCATCGGTGCCGGCCCGGTCCAGCTCTCGACGCTCGCGCACTTTCGCGGTGGTCCGGTCAAGAACCGATATGATCTGTCGCGCGCACTCGCCGACGTGTTTCGTGCCGAGATCGGTGATGTCGTCGGTGCCGGCTGCAAGCACATCCAGCTCGAGGATCTCGGCGCATGGATGCCGCACCTGTCCGGCGAGAAGGATTACGACTGGGTCACCGACATCGTCGATCGCACGATGGCGGAGATTCCACAGGGCGTGGAGCGGTCGTGGCACTTCTGCATGGGTAACGCGTGGGGCAACAAGCTCGAGGGTATGACCGCCGGCGGCTACCGCGAGATCATGCCGCACTATCACAACACCAAGGTCGACGCGTACGTCCTCGACTTCGCGTGTCGCGAGATGGCGGATGCGGATCTGTTGCGCAAGATTCCGAGCGACAAGAAGGCGCACGTCGGCGTGATCGACGTCCGCACGCTCGAGATCGAGCACCCCGAGCAGGTCGCCGAGCGTACTCGCAAGGTGCTCCAGCACATCGACGCCGAGCGCGTGACATTGACGACGGACTGCGGACTCAAGCAACTGCCACGCGTCGTGGCGATCCAGAAGTTACGGGCGCTCTCCGAGGGCGCCGCGATCGTTCGCCGCGAGCTGCGCTGAAGTACTTCGCGTGACCGGTCCGCGTCAGCTCGGACGCTGCCCTTTGGCGCGCCCCGGCTCCCTCCCGTCATCGGGTGACCCGCACGTCGACCTCGGAGGCAACGCCGGCGATCCTGCGGCCGCACTGGCTGGATCGGATCAGCTCGGCAACGTGATCGAGGCCGCTTCGCGCATCATCCACTCCTGCATCCACGCCGTCGACTTGTAGCGGTCCCACTGGTCGCACGCGATCGTGACGACCGGGCCGTCGAGGCCGCCGCGCTGGGCGACGCGGATCGCGGCGACGACGTTGACCCCGGTCGAACCACCGACGGTGAGGCCCTCTTCCTTGACGAGGCGCTCGACCATCGCGAACGCCTCGGCGTCCGTCACACTCTCCGCGCTGTCGAGATACTCGCGATGCAAGTTGCCGGGTACCGAGCCCGAGCCGATGCCCTCGACCGCGAACGGACTGTCCGGACCGAGCGTGCCGGTGTTGACCCAACCTGCGATCGAGCTGCCGGCCGGATCCGCCAGCACGATCTTCGTCGTGGGGTCGTGCTCCTTGAGACGCTTGCCCACGCCGGAGATCGTGCCGCCGGTTCCCGACGAGCACACGAACGCACCGACCTTCGCGAACCCGTACTCCGTCACCTGATGGTGGATCTCTTCGCCGGTCCCCCGGTATTTTGGTGTGCCGTAGTGCGCGCCGAGGTTCGCGGGGTTGTGAAACTGGTTGGTGAGAAAGTAGCCATTCTCCTCGGCCAGTCGCGCGGCGACGTTGCGAAAGTTATGCGGCGCCGTCAGCGGGCCGTTCTTCGTGATCACCACCTCGGAGCCGAGCTGACGCAGGGCGAGCCGCTTGTCGATCGCCATCTTCTCGGGCAGCACGCAGATGAGGCGGTAGCCACGCGCACTCGCGAGCAGCGCGAGGCCGACGCCGGTGTTTCCCGCAGTGCCCTCGATCATGGTCGCCCCGGGGCGCAGCAGGCCGCGCTCCTCGGCATCGATCACGATCGCGCGTGCGGTGCGGTCCTTGACGCTCCCGCCCGGGTTCAGGTGCTCGCACTTGATGAAGATCTTCACCGGCAACCCCGCACTGACCTTCTTCAGCTCGATGAGAGGTGTGTTGCCGATCGCGTCGATCACGTCCATGCACCGACCATACCCCAGGCTCCCGAGGTCGGTGAGGCACCGGCACCCAGGGCGCC
>JAYUYE010000034.1:0-13093 GCA_043752985.1 Myxococcales bacterium | reverse complement strand
GCTCCGGGGTTGATTCTCGCAGCAAGCTGACGCGGCGTTTGGCCGCCGGTTCGAGTGTTCGGGGTGTCCGGTACCGCGTCCGTTGCACGGACGTGTCCACCGGATCCCGGACACAACCGGAGCCGCGTGCCGTAGTTTTCGCGACGTTGAACCTCGGCAAGCTTCGTGCTGCTACCGCGATCATGTCGGTCCCGCGCGAAGTGCTCCCTGGTCGCTTCTACATGGACACCCGCCGTTGCACTCAGCGGCAGTTCTTGCTCCGACCGGATACGGAGACGAATAACAATTTTCTCTACTGCTTGGCGGAGGCTGCCGCGCGGTTCGAGATCGACGTGCTTTTGCCCTCGGTGCTCTCCAATCACCACCACACCGTGGTGTTCGACCGCCACGGTCGGATCATTGAGTTCGTCGAGCACTTCCACAAGATGCTTGCCAAGTGTCAGAACGCACTACGCGGCCGGTGGGAGAACATGTTCTCGAGCGAGCCGGTTTCGCTTGTTCACCTGGTCGGAGTGGAGGATGTGATTGCAAAGCTCGTGTACGCCGCATCCAATCCGGTCAAGGATGGCTTGGTCGACCGAGTCGACCACTGGCCCGGCGTCAACGGACTCTCCGCTCTGCTCAACGGCCGCTCACTCCGGGCTCGCCGCCCGCGGCACTTTTTTCGTGCTGATGGCTGCATGCCCGCCGAGGTCACGCTGCAGCTGACCCTTCCGCAGGAGCTCGGCGATCCAGCGGAGATCCTTCGCGCCGTTCGCGACGGGGTCGCCGCCATCGAGGCGGAACAGAAGGCGATGCGCGCCCGTACCGGCAAGACAGTACTAGGTCGACGTCGGATTCTTCGTCAGTCTTGGCGGGACTCGCCGACCACTCACGAGCCGCGGCGCACGCTCAACCCACGCGTTGCCGCGCGGAGCATGTGGCTCCGCATCGAGGCACTGCAACGCAATCGGTCATTCGTCCAGGCGTACCGCGCAGCCCGTATCGCGTGGCTCGCTGACATCCCCACGGTTTTTCCGCCAGGCACCTACTGGCTGCGTCGCTTCGCGGGCGTCCCGATTGAGACGACCACCTGACCTCTCGCTCCCGGATCTCCTAACGCCGACTCTCACCACCACGTGCGCGACCGCGCATGTGGCGTTGCGGCGTGGTCCCACCGGCAACCCGCGGCATCGCTCGCGCACGCAGGAGACCAACGACGGAAGCATCGCGTGAGACCCGCAGCAGGAATCGTATCGCGTTTGCGAACTCAACCCCGGTCCGGCCCCACGCCCCACACAACCCCGGTCCAGCCCCACACCCGTGCGCGGTGGTCGCCGTTCGTGGTCGAGTCGACCGCCGCACAGCGCGTCAGTGCGTTTGCGAGGTCGAACGCCGCGGCACTGCATCGACCCGCAGCAGTGCCTGCGAGCTCAAGGCTTGACGGCGGCCGGCGCGGCGGGCTTGGCGGCGGTCGGCTTGAGGCCACCGTTCGCGGCCTCCATGAACGAGCGGCCCTCGAAGATCACGCCCTTGTCGATCTGCAGCGTCGGCGTGTGGAGGTCGCCCTTCACGCGGCCCGGAGCGTGGATCTCGATCAGGCGCTTGGCCTTGATGTTCCCGACCACGGTGCCCTGGATGATGATCTCGCCGACGTCGATCTCGGCCTCGACCACGGCGCCTTCGCCGATCACGAGCGTGTCGTCGCTGAAGACCTCGCCCTTGAACCGGCCATCGATGCGGACGGTGCCGTCGAACGTGAGCTTGCCCTCGAAGGTCGCGCCGCGACCGAGGAGCGTTGTGATCTCACCCATCGCTTGTTGCTTCGCTGTGGCCACCATGAGCGAGCACCCTATCACTTTGATCGGCTACTGGATCGGGCCGACGCACGACGAGATGTCGAAGAAGATGAAGGCGAGTGCTTTCTCCTGCGGTGACAACGGCGTCGCGGAGCATCCCGTCGGGAATGCCGAACCGGCCGGCGACGTTGACCCGGAGGCGACGTGCATGTCGGAGAACACGACCTTTCCGCAGCGCGCGGCAGCGGGCGCCTCGTTCGGCGTCGTGAACAGGAAGTCTTGAACGCCGGTACGCCCCAAGGGCGTCGACAGCGTCGGCTCGACGTAGACCCAGCGCTCCGCGAGCGCGGGGTCGATGGTCTGGACGATGTAACGCGGCGCGCTGACCTGCAGCTGATCGCGGATCATCGTCGCGCCGACGTTCTGCAGCCAGGTCGCGAACTGGGGACCCTTGGGGTTCGAGACCTCGTCGACGATCGTGAGCTGAGTGGAGTCCGGCTGCGCTGCGGCGAAGTCGTACGTACCGATCGCGGGCCATACCGCAGGCGCCTGCGCGTACACATCGGTCGTGCTCTGATCCGCTCCCTCGATCCAGATGTTGTGCCAGTGCGACATGAAGATGCGTCCACCTAGATCGGCATAGGCCTTGACCGCGTTCATCGAGGTCTGCGGCTTGTTCTCGGGAAACTGGCTGCCTTCGCACGAGAAGAACGCGATGTCGTAGGCTTTCAGCGCGTCGACGGTTGACCACAGGTCGGCGGCAGGGCTGAAGGGTCCGGCGCCGCCGGCCCAGTTCGGGACGAACGTGCTGGCACCGTTGCCGTTGAACATGTGCACGGCACCCGACGTCGTCGCAGTACTTGTCGTGAACTCGCTGTCGGCGATGCCGAGCTTGCGGACGAGACACTCGAGCGCATCGGCGTTGCCGGTCGTGATCGCGATCTTCGGGAGATCGCCTTCGGCCCTGCTCTTCGGCAGCGTGGTCTCGGTGATCGCGAGAGGAACGTCCTGACACGCGGCGACGTTGGGCAGCGTGATCTGCCGCCGCCACTTGCCGACCTGGATCACGAGCGGAACGTTCGTCGTCGCCGGGACGTCTTTGATCGTGAAGTGACCGGTCTCGTCGGTGGCGGTCTGCGTGTACGCGCCGCCGAGGAGACTGTTCGCGCACTTGTCACATTGCGCGCCCGCCGGCAGCGGACCTGGATCGTTGACCGGCACATAGACGTTGACGCCGTAGAGCGGCAGCGTGCCGTTCGGTGCGTAGACGGTTCCGGAGATCGTGGTGGGTGGCAGACCCTTCGATGCGCAGTCGACGATGAAGCAGCCGAGGCCTTCGCACGCATCCGGCGTGTACGACGCATCGACCTCGCTATCGTCCCCACTACCTCCCGTGTTGCGCTTGCATGCGAACAGAGCGAGCACGATCGACGCCGAAATTACAACCCGAGAGAAGGCGGCCATTCCGCCGATGATAGCTCAGCGGTTGAGTTTGGCGTCGATCGTGATCTGACCGTTCGACGGCCACTCGAGGTCCCGCTGGTAAGGCTGGTGGTCCTTGAGCCGGAGCTCGATCTTTGTGGACGATTGGAGGTCGATGTCGTTGAGGGTAGTTGGGGTCCGGCCGGCATTACGTCCATTGATCCAGACCTCAGCGCCGCCCGGCTGGCTGTTGATGACGAGCTTGCCTGTGACAGGTTTGAGTAACGCCATCACCGGAACCTCGGTGCCGGTCGTGGGAATGTCGACGGTGTCGGTGTAGGGCGTGTGGCGCGCGAGCTCGACCTTGACCTCGTGGCGCGTGCTGATCGGCACGTTCTTGATGGTCAACGGGGTCTTGTCGACCATCCGCGTACCGTCGAACGTGACCTCGGCTCCTGACGGAACCGACTCGATCAACACGCTGCCCACCGTGGGTGCGGTCTCTCGCGTCGAACGGATGATCAGCGCCGCCACCGAGACCGCGAGCACCGCCGCGACGATGTAGGTGAACCATCGGCGGCGCGCCGCACCAAGCTTGTACTGCGACGGGAGTTCGTCGACCTCGTACAGCCGGAGCTGACCGGTCGACGACATCGGGGTCTGCGCCGGCTGGAACTGATAGAGCGCGCCCGGCGACACCGGCTGCTGGTGTGGAGCACCTGGATAGGGTTGCTGCGGATAGCCCGGCGGGTACGCCTGTTGCGGATAGCTGGGCTGCTGCGAGTATGCCGGCGGGTACCCGGGTTGCGCCGGATAACCGGGCTGCGGCGGATACCCCTGCTGTGGGTACCCGGGATAGCCAGGCTGCTGGGGATAGCCCGGCTGCGGATACGGGACGGCCGTGCCCATCGGCGGCGTTGGCATCGTCATCGGCATTCCCGATGCGTCGGCCATGTAGCCCATCGCGGCGAGCTGACCTCCGGGTGTTGCGTGCGGAAACTGCGGCGGCGGCGGATCCGGCGTGTACTGCGGCTGCGGCTGTGGCTCGGGCTGCGCGCGCGGCACCGGCATCGGCTCGCTCGCTTGCCGATTCACGATCTGCTGGAGGACGTTTCTTTGCTGCGCGGGAACGCCGCCCTGAGGCGTGCGCTTCGACGGCCGCGGCTTGCGCAGCTCACTGACCGCGGGCGCATGAATCTTCGCGGCGAGCGCGGCGGGGCCAGGTCCGCGTCGACCCTGCGCAGCGACCTTCGGCTTGTCCTGCGAGAAATCCCGCGCCATCGTCGGAGCTTCGTCGTCGGGATCACCCGGCGTGAGCGTCGGGTTGTCGTCGTCGTCGTAATCTTCGTTCGTGTCCTCGGTGTCTGGCCGCTGCGGTGGCCCACTCGTGATCATCGTGGCGTCGACACCGTCGAGGTTGTCGTCGCCATCCAGCATGAAGTTGCTGCGGCTCGGCGGCGCCGCGTTGACCATCGTGTGCTCGCCGATGTTGTCGAGATCGTCGGCCGGATCGGACCAGCTGACCTTCTGTCCGTGCGGCGTGAGCAGGCCGCTGTCCGCGGTGTTTGGATCCGCCGGCGCGGACAACACCTCGCGGGTCTCCTCGTCGGACTTGCGGGGCTGCGTTGACGGACGCGACGGCGCCCCGGGCCTGGCGACCGAGCGGAGCGGCGCGCCCGCATTCCCCGACGGTGGCAGCTGCGGCTGACCCGGCACGATCGCGGGCGGTGGTTCGGTCGGCGCATGCGCGCGCGTACGGTTGCCCGGCGCATCGGCGGCGATGTTTGGCTTCGCACCGACGACCGATTTGACCGACGGGATCACGCCGACCCGCGGCGCCCCGACGGGCACAGGCTTCGTCGCAGAGGCTGCTTGTCGGGGCGCGGGCTTCGCGGCAACCGGGGCAGGCTTCGCGGCGGGCGCGGGACGTGCCGGCTCGGGCTTCGCGAGCTTGGGCTTCTGCAGATCGTCCATGTGGAAGATCACGCTGTTCTCGTCGTGGATCTCGTTGCGGTTGTTGACGAGGTCCGCGGTATCGAGCGTGAACGTCGCGTTCGCTCCGTCATGGATCTCGATGTCGGGCTCGTCCGCCGCGATCTGTGCCGGATCGCCGAGCACGCCCTTGATCATCGCGACGACCTTCGACGCGGTGAACACCGGCGAGTACGCGTGGAGGAAGCGCTCGAGGTCACTCGCGAAGTCGCCAGCGCTCTGATAGCGGTCGGCGGGCAACTTCTGTAGCGCGTGCATCACGATCTTCTCGAGCTGCGGCGGGATGCCCTTGCGCAGCTTCGTCGGCGGCGCGATGTCCGCCTTGCGCGCCATATCGAGGAGCTTGTGCAGATCCTCCTCGAGATAGAGCATCTGCCCCGTCAGCATCTCGTACAGCACGATGCCCGCCGAGAAGATGTCCGAGCGGTGGTCGATCTTGTCGCCCCAGGCCTGCTCGGGGCTCATGTAGTAGTACTTGCCCTTGATCACGCCGACCGCGGTCTGGCGCGCCTTCATCGTCGCCTTCGCGATGCCGAAGTCGACGAGCTTGACCTCGCCCGAGTACGACACGAGGACGTTCTGCGGCGAGACATCGCGGTGCACGATGCCGAGTGGCTTGCCCGAGTGATCTTTCTTGCGGTGCGCGTGATCGAGCGCCGACGTCATCTCCTTCGCGATGAACGCGCAGGTATCGAGCGGCATCTCGAAGTCCTGCTCGGAGCCGCGCCGCAGGATCTTGTAGAGATCCGCACCGTCGACGTACTCCATGGTGATGTAGTAGGTCTCGCCGACGCGGCCGAGGTCGAACGTCTGGGCGATGTTGCCGTGCGTGAGCTGCACGGCGATCTTCGCCTCGTCGACGAGCATCTGGATGAACTGCTCGTCCTCCGCGAAGTTCGGATGGATCATCTTGAGCGCGACGTACTTCTCGAACCCGGCGATGCCCTTGGTCTTCGCCAGATGGATCTCGGCCATGCCGCCGACCGCGATCAGGCGTACGAGACGATAGGGGCCGAACTGGCGCTCAGCCAAGGGTGTCCTGTCCCGCCGCCGTCTCCGGCGTCGGTCCGACCTTGAGCTCCTCGGCCCCACCTGGGTGCACGAACATTCCGACCAGCCGCAGTGGAGTCTTGGCGCCGCGATCGAACGTGCATACGACCTCGGTCGCGATGCCGTGCGCGACGTTGACGACGTAGCTCGCCGCCGCATTCGCGACGAGGTAGAGGCCGAGGCCCGCGCCGTAGGTCTTGCGATCGATCTGGTTCGGCGAGTGGATGCACTTCTCGATGTACGAGAGGATCGTGTTCTTCGCGAGCCGGCCGAACCTGTCGCGGACCGCGACGGCGAAGTGCGTGTCGGTCGCCGCGTAGCGGATCGACACCGGGCGCGGCGTGGTCATGTCACGCCGATCGTGCGGATCGACATCGGCGAACACCTGCTTGCCGTCGGCGTCGACCGGCGCATCGTAGAGCGCGTTCATCAAGAGCTCCTCGCAGACCTGGCCGATCGCGGTGCGCACCTGACGTCGCATCTTCACCTGCTCGGCGAACTCGAGCACGGTGTCGATCGCACGGCCGCGACCATCGAAGTCACGCAGCCGCGCGTAGTGAACGGTCGTTCCTGGCGGCAGATACTTCTCGATCCCGAAGATGTCGCCGGTCAGAAGCTTCTGCGCGGTGACGAACACCCCGTGGTCGAGCTCGTCACCGACGACGACGTGGTTCACGCGGTCGTCGCGCAGGTACACGGTCAGATCCGACAGCGACGCCTTGGGCGTGACGATCGTGACATGCGCGCGGTCGCGCAGCTTCGGGACGAGCGTGTTCAGCGCGGTGACATCGCCGTCGGTCGCCGAATAGAACACATAGCGATGTGGGATCTGATCGCCCGCGATCGCGCCGACGCTACGCGCCGCATCGACCTCGGCTCCCGCGCGTTCGAGCGTGGAGACGATGCGCCGGAGCTGATCCAGGTCGCTGGAGATGGCGAGGACGCGCCGTTTCGACAAGATTCCTCGCCGATAATCATACCGTATCGCGCGCAGGAGCCGGTGTAGGTGTGGGCTTCAGAAGATCGGGCCCGACACGCACGAGGCGATATCGAAGAACATGAAGGCAAGCGCCTTCTCCTGCCCGGACAGGCTCGTGCCGCTGCCGCAGCTGTCGGGATAGTCGCCCTGGCCAGGTCCACCGGAGACGTGCATGTCGGAGAACACGACCTTGCCGCAGCGGTCGTTCGGCAGCGCCTCGTTGGGCGTCGTGAACTGGAACATCTGGGGCAGGCGCTGGTTGCCGTTCTGCCAGTACACCCACTGCTCGGCCTTGCCGGCCATGAGCGAGGTGACGGTGTTCTTTCCTGTCTGGGCGACAATGTCGATCACGCCGCGCATGCCAGCGGGCGAGCCCATGACGTTGAGCATCCAGGTCGCGAACGCGTTGCCCTTGGGGTTGCTCATCTCGTCGATGCGGTCCTCGGGACCGCCAAACGTGGTGGGGTCGTTGTTCCAGGTGGCGATGCCGGTCCAGACCGCGGGAGCCTGGTTGCCGCCACCCTCGGTGCTGCCCTCGATCCAGATGTTGTGCCAGTGCGACATGAACACGCGGCCGCCGAAGTCGGCGTAGCCCTTCATCGCGTCGAGCGCCTCCTGCGGCTTGGTGCCGGGGTTTTGCTCGCCCTCGCACGACAGGATCACGATGTCGTAGGTCTTGAGCTTGGGCAGGTCGCGCCAGAACGGGGTCGCCGACGGAATCGGGCCCGTGCCGCCCGCATATCCGCCCCTGAATGCGTCGACACCGTTGCCGGTGTAGAGGTGAATCCGGCCGGCGGTGCCGTCCTTGCTGATCTCGGAGTCGTCGATGCCGAGCTTGCGGACGAGGCATTCGAGCGAGTCTGCGCCACCGGTGGTGATGGCGATCTGCGGGATCTCGCCCTCGGACTTGTTCTTCGGGAACCGGGTCTCGGTCGCCGGCAGCGCGGTGTTCGAGCACTGTGCCACCGTCGGGATCTTGATGACGCGGCGCCACTTGCCGGACGTGATGACGACGGGGACATCGGTGCCCGCGGGGATGTCGGTCAGCGTGAACTTGCCCATCTCGTCGGTCTGCACCTTCGAGAGCGGATAGCCGGGCAGGGTGTCCGTGCAGCGATCGCAGACCGCGCCGGCTGTCAACGGCGGGAGCGCGGCGTTCGGAACGTAGACATTGACGCCGTACAGCGGCAGCGTACCGTTCGGCGCGAACACCGTGCCGGTCACCGTCGTCGGCGACATGCCCATCGCCGCGCAGTCGACGATGTTGCACTCGAGACCGACGCACTCGTTCTCGCCGACGCAGCGACCTTCGGGCGTGCAGCGGTAGCCGTCACCGCACTCCTCGCCGCCCTGCGTGCACCGCGCATCGCAGGTTCCGTCGGGCGTACAGTGATAGCCGCCGGGGCAGGTGTTCGCTGCTCCCGGCGAGGGATCGCACATGGTCATGCACGCGGCCGGTGGCGGCACGACGTTGTCGCACACGCTCTGGCCAGGGTTATCGCCGCCACAGGCGGCCGCTACGA
This sequence comes from Myxococcales bacterium, assembly GCA_043752985.1. GTDB lineage: Bacteria > Myxococcota_A > Polyangia > Haliangiales > Haliangiaceae > JABFXX01. The sequence goes on along the minus strand of JAYUYE010000034.1, from coordinate 4,349 downwards.
CGGTGAGGAGCAGAGTGAGGGCTAGCCGCATGGGCTCGATAGTAACCGGGCCGCGACGATACCCGCCACTATCAGCGTCTTGGGTCGGCTTTCATCCGCTGTGTCACACCCACACCGCGCTCAGTCAATCGCGCGCAGCGACGACGAGATCGCACGGATCGTTGACGTTTCGAATGAATCCTCGTCGGCCGTGGTCCGGAACGAGCCAGCGCAGCGCAGGTCGCCGGTCGCCGGATCGAACGCGTAGGCGACCCCAGCCGCCGTCCCCAATCGGACCGCCCCCTCGCGGTCCTGGCCGGGAACCTGGTGCTCGGTGACGGTCGCAACGACGAACGAGCCGCGGATCGCGCGCAGCAAGCGAGTCTTGCCCTCGTCGGTGCGGAACCGGCCGCGCTCCGACGCTGCGATCAGCCGATCGATCTCGTCGCGTGCCATGACGTCGAGTCCGTCGAGCGATTCGCCGGGCAGGACGATCATCCGGGTCGAGGCAGCAGCATCCGGGTCATCGGTGGTCGGCATCGCGACCGCGTCATCGATCTCGAGCGGACACGCGCCGGCGCCGGTCATCGTCTCGAGCGCGGGAGGCGTGAAGCGAGCGAGGGTCGCGAGCAGCCGCGCCTTGCCTCGGCTCCAGCGCTCGCCATCGTCGTGCAGTACGGCGCGGTCGCGCGCATCGACGACGATCGGGAACTTGTTCTCGTACGCTGCGCGATCGGCACGCTGCGCGAGCATCACATAGCCGGTGATCGCAGCGCCCGCGAGGACGAGCGCTCCGGTCAGCCACGGCCAGATCCGGCGCGCATCGGAGACGGGCTCCGTGCGCACGATCGGATACGGCGCGGTACCCTCGGCGAGGATCTCGGTGGTCGGCGCGGTGCCTTCGGGGAGGATCGGGAACGGAACATTGCTCGGCCGAAGAACCGTCTCGCGCCCCACCTGCCCGCTGTCCCTGACGTGTTCTGACATGGCTGAATGCGGCCCCTTCTACTCCCCGGGGAGTCGGAGACGCAAGCGTCGAGATCAGCTGGCTGGGGTACGAGTGACGTGGTCGATCGTCGACAGGACCGACTCGAGATTGAACGGCTTGGTCAGCAGCCGATTCGGGGTCGTGGCGAGGAAGTCGTCGACGTCCCGGGTGAACGTTCCACCGGTGATGAAGACGACCCGGTGTTCGTGGCCGGGGTGCTCCGCGGCGATCCGCCGGTAGAGCTCGCAGCCGTCCATGCCCGGCATCATCACGTCGCAGACGATCACGTCGAACTCGTCCGCGCCGAGGGCGGCCAGGGCCTCGGGGCCGGAGCCGACGGTCGCGACGTCGTGATGCTTGCCGAGGAGCTGCCCGAACACCCGGCGGAGGACCACCTCGTCGTCGATCAGGAGAACCTTGCGCCGGATCCTCTCCCCATCCGGTTCCGGGCGTGCCTCCGTCCGCGTGCCCGCGTGCACTCCCAGGATGATCGTCACCGTGGTACCGGCGCCCGGGCTCGAGCCGACCTCGATGGTTCCGCCAAACCCTTCGATGATCGTCTTGCTCACCGACAGACCGAGCCCCATCCCTTCGCCGAGCGGCCGCGTCGTGAAGAACGGCTCGAAGATCCGACCGCGGACCTCGGCGGTCATCCCGCACCCCGTGTCGCGCACGGTCAGCGTGACACGATCGCCTGCGTGGCGAAGGTTCACCGTGATCTGATGGAGTCCGGCCTCGGGGAGCGCCTGGATCGCATTGGTCAGGACGTTGACCACCACCTGCTCGAGGCGCGACGCCGTGCCGGTGACCCACGGAACCTCGGCCAGCTCGGTGCTCAACGAGGCGCGCTGGCGCAGGTCGTGAGCGACCATCCGGAGTGACCGGTCGATCACCTCGCCGAGATCGACCGGTCCGGGTAGGGCATCGTCAGGACGGGCAAAGGCGCGCAGGCTGCGCGTGATCGACGCGACGCGGCCGATGCCGTGCTCGATGTCGCCGAGCTGTTCCCGGATCCGGGCGAGGGTCGCCTCACTCAGGCCGAGGCCCGCCATCGTGCGCTCGATCTGCTGCACGGCGAGCAGCGCATAGGTCATCGGGTTATTGATCTCGTGCGCGACGCCAGCGGCGAGGGTGCCGAGCGCCGCCAGTCGATCGGCTTCGACGAGCCGGCGCTGCATCGCCTTACGCTCGGTGACATCGCGCGCGAGGCCGAGCACGGCCTGGGCTCCGTCCCACTGACAGGCGACGGACTTGATCTCGACCACGCGGTCGGGGGCGGCACGCGTTCCGTACTCGTTCGGCGGCATCTCCGTGCCGGTGCGCAGCATCTCCCCGATCCGCTCGCTGGCCAGCGCTCCGTTCAACGGTGGCAGGAGCTCGTCGATGCTGCGGCCGATCGGGGTCTGCCCGTCGGGGACCCCGAGCAGCCGACCGGCGCGCGGATTCATGAAGACGATCTTGCCGTCGACGAGAATCAGGACCCCATCGGGCGCTGCCTCGACGAGGAACCGGAACCGCGCTTCGGACTGGCGCAGGGCCGCGATGGTCTCGTGCTCCTGGGTCACATCCCGGAAGTAGCCGAACTCGAACAGTCCGCTGGCGGTCTGGACCCGCGTCGCGCCGAGCTCGATCGGGACGAGACGCCCGTCGGAATGCACCACGGAGACGCCGAGTCGCACCGCGAGTGCCCCTGGCGGACGGTCGATCAGCTCCCGGACTCGCGCCTGATCGGAGGGGGTCAAGTTCTGCCACGGCGGCGTCCCGGCGATCTCGTCCGGGGAACGCCCGACGATCACCGCGGCCTGCCGGCTGACGTAGATCACGCGCGGAGGCTGGCAATCGATCCGGACGACGTAGACGGCGAGCCCCGCCTGCTCGGATGCGGACTCGATCGCGGCCCACAGTGATTCGAGGTCGAACTCTGCGGGATGCCCGGGCGTCACGTTCGTCGAGGATACGGGGGTTTTCCGCGGGGGGACACCACGCGGCGCATTGTCGCAGCGCGAGCCGACCAACAGCGAGCATCCCACCGTTGACACGCTAGTCGGCGCCGACTATAAGCACCCGGCGTCAACCCCTGGATTTCCGCTAGGTTGCGTAGGTAACTCATGGATCAGACGCCCATCGTTTCGCTCGCGGCCGGGGGCCACCCGCTCATCGACATCGATCTGACCGCTGTCGTTCAGTTCTGCCTGTTCCTGCTCGTCTACTGGATCGCCAATCGGCTCCTGTTCCAGCCGTACCTGGCGCTCCGTGAACGTCGTCGCGCTGGCATCGAAGGCGCCCGCGCCGAGGCAGAGCGGATGACCGCGCAGGCGGACGCCAAGCTCGCCGACTACCAGAAGGCGCTCGCGGTCGCGCGCGAGAAGGCGGGCGAGGAGGGTCGCAAGGTTCGCCTCGAGGCCGCCACGCACGAGCGAGAGGCCACCGACCGCGCACGCGCCGATGCACAGGGCGCGATCAACGAGGCACAGAAGAAGATGCGCGCGCAGACCGAGGCGGCTCGCGCGACGCTCATGCCCCAGGCCGATGCGATCGCGAAGTCGATCGCGAGCAAGCTGCTCGGACGGGAGGTCGCGTAGATGATGACCACCAGGCGAAAGATCGCGTCGATCTTGGCGATGCCAGCGGCGTTCGTTGCGGCCTTCGTACTCGCGTTCGTCGTGGCCGGCGTCGCCGATGCGTTCGCGCAGCCGGGCGAGACGCCGACTCCGACGGAGACCGACAAGGGCGAGCGCGCCCCGTACGGTCACGCTCCGCCCAGCGACGACATGACCAACGACGACGTCGACAAGGACGCCGTCAAGGACGCCGCGTCGAAGGGCGCCGCGGGCGACGACATCCAGAAGGACGGCCCGGGCACGTCACCCACGCAGGACGCGCACGGCGGTCACCACGGCGGTGACCGGACCGAGCACTGGAACTGGTTCGGCATCCACTACGGCAAGGATCTCGCCGGCGGCAAGTACGGCGACGGCAAGAACTTCGATCCCAAGACGGGCAAGGCATTCGCCGGCGCCGAGGAGCCGATGTCCGCGCCGTTCATCCTGATGGCGGTCAACTTCATCCTCCTGATGTGGATCCTCGCGAAGTTTGGTCGCCCGGCTGCCCGGAAGCTCGCCGCCGACCGTCACGACCAGATCAAGAGCGCGCTCGACGAGGCCGCGAAGCTGCGCACGCAGGCGCAGGACAAGCTCACCGAGTACGAGACCAAGCTCAAGGACGCCGACAGCGAGATCAAGAAGATGGTCGACGGTATGCGCGCGGACGCCGAGGCCGACAAGGCACGGATTCTCGCGAACGCTGCGGCACAGTCGGCGCAGATGCAGCGCGAGGCCGAGCAGCGGATCTCCGCGGAGATCGAGTACGCGCGCGCGACCCT